>NZ_MIIZ01001098.1:0-14590 GCF_001743005.1 Shigella sp. FC1967
ATAAAAACCGCCTTTATTATTTATAATTAAATTAATTAAAAGCGGTTTTATATTATTTAAACTTTAATTAACGACCTAAATAGTTATCCCAATCTTTCCATACAGGTTGTAATCCTCGCTCTTTTAATGCGTTAATAACATCATTTACATGGCGATTATCATTAGGAGAGAATTGTTCTAATTCTTCATGACTATCAGAATATCCACCTGGTTGAGTTTTAGAACCGGCACTAATGTTATTAATGGCTAATGGCACTGTATTATCGCGAAAATAAGGGGATTCACGTGTTGAAAGTGAAAGTTCAACATCAGGCGCCAAAATGCGAAAAGCACAGATCAATTGTACTAATTCAGCTTCATTCATTACCGATGCTGGGCTGAGCCCACCAGCGCAAGGGCGTAAACGAGGAAAAGAGATAGAGTAACGGCTTTTCCAATAGCGTTTTTGTAAGAATAAGAGATGTTCTGCCACCATATAACAATCGCTACGCCACTGGCTTGAAAGGCCAATCAATGCACCTAAACCTATTTTATCAATGCCAGCTTGCCCTAATCTATCGGGTGTTTGTAGTCGCCAATGGAAATCTTGTTTTTTACCTTTTAGATGGTGAAGTTGGTAAGTAGGTTCATGGTAGGTTTCTTGATAAACCATCACGCCATCAATACCCAGTGTTTTTAATTCTGCATATTCTTCTGTCGCAAGAGGTTGAACTTCCATCATTAATGAACTGAAATGTTCTCGAATAAGAGGGATATATTGGCGAAAATAATCCATTCCCACTTTTTTTTTTGATGTTCCCCAGTCACTAATAACAAACTATCAAAACCTAATTGTCTGATGCTATTACATTCGGCAATGATTTCACTTTCATTTAATGTTTTACGTTTAATGGCGTTACTCATTGAAAAACCACAATACGTACAGTCATTTGCGCATAAATTAGAAAGGTAAAGTGGTACATATAATCCCACAACATTACCAAAACGCTGACGAGTTAATTGTTGAGCGCGCTGAGCCATTGGCTCTAAATAATGACGACCAGCGGGTGAAATTAACGCCATAAAATCATCAAGTGTTAGAACGTGACGATTTAATGCGGCTTCAACATTCGCATTGGTTTTACTATTGAGCTTTAATGTAATGTCATCCCAATCAAGCTGTTGCCAATAATCAGAAAAAGTATCCATCAGAATGCCTCTAAGTATTGAGTTAATGGACTAGAGGCTTGTGCTTGCATATTTACAACGGAAGCGGGTGTAGTTAGTCCTGATTGTCGGGCAAATTCACCCGCATCAAGCGCAGCTTTAAATGCTTGCGCCATTAAAATCGGATTTTTGGCAACAGCAATTGCAGTATTAACCAATACTGCATCAGCGCCTAATTCTAAAGCTTCGAGTGCATGACTTGGTGCGCCAATGCCCGCATCAACAACAACAGGAATTGAGGCTTGTTCAATGATAATTCGTAGAAAATCACGAGTCTGTAAACCTTGATTCGAGCCAATAGGAGAACCTAAAGGCATTACAGCTGCACAGCCAACTTCTTCTAAACGACGACATAAAACAGGATCAGCACTGCAATAAGGTAAAACAACAAAACCTTCTTTAACGAGGATCTCAGCGGCTTTAAGTGTTTCAATAGGATCGGGTAATAAATATTTGGTGTCAGGATGAATTTCTAATTTTATCCAATAGGTGCCAAAGGCTTCTTTGGCTAAACGAGCCGCAAAAACCGCTTCTTGTGCCGTTTTTGCACCCGATGTATTAGGTAATAATTTTACCCCTAATGATTTTAGTGGTGCGATTAAATCATCATTACCCTTTTTTAAATCCACCCGTTTCATTGCCATCGTGACTAATTGGCTACCCGAAGCTTTAATGGATTCTGTCATTAGTGTTGGTGTTGCAAATTTCCCTGTACCTGTAAAAAGTCTAGATGTGAATGTTGTATCAGCAATTTTTAACATTTCAGCCTCCTGCAATTGCTTGGAAGAGAAGAATAGTATCGCCATCATTAATAACATGTGTTTCCCAATTTTCACGGGGAACGATGGTTTCATTGATAGCAAGTGCTACACCAATAGGGGGTTGTGCTAACTGAATAAGGAGCTGACAGATAGTGACAGGCATATCCAGAGAATATTGTTCGTCATTTACGGTAATGTTCATGCTAACCCTCGACAAACAGGACATGTTTTTGATGGTGTTAAACGCAAAGTACTCCAATTTTGTTTTCTACCATCGAAAAGGCGAAGTTTTCCACTTAGAGAACTGGGTAAGCCAGAGAGTAATTTAATTGCTTCCAGTGCCTGAAGAGTGCCAATCACGCCGACGACAGGACCTAGAATTCCAGCTGTTTTGCAATTTCGTTGTGGTTCTGTCTCATCGGGATAGAGGCAGTGATAGCAACCATGAGTAAAAGGCGGTTCAAATACCATCAGTTGCCCACTAAACCCTACGGCACTGCCACTGATAAGCGGAGTTTGCTGTGTGACACAAGCACGATTAATTGCTTGGCGTGTGAGCATGTTATCTGTGCAATCTAAGACTAAATCGACCTCTTTAACTAATTTAGATAATAAGTCGCCATTGATGCGTTGTTTATAAGCGGTAATTTTTATCTCTGGATTTAATGCCCCCAGAGACTGCTTTGCGATCTCTGATTTTGCGTCAGGAATATCTTGAGTTCGATAAAGAATTTGACGTTGTAGGTTAGAAACATGTAACTCATCATTATCAACTAAAATAAGCTCACCAATACCCGCACCAGCAAGATAAAGTGATGCTGGAGATCCCAAACCACCAAGCCCAATGATCAGTACCTTTGCTTGTTGAAGCTTGCTTTGACCTTTTAATCCAATATCTTCTAACATCACTTGTCGGCTATAACGCATAAATTCATTATCATTTAGCATGATGGTTTCCCTCCACTAATTCTAATAATTTACGAGTCACTTGTTGCCAATCAGGTGCTTTCGTTATTGCACTGACTAAGGCAACACTGCCGACACCGGTTGCAACAACATCGGGCACTTTCTCTAGTGAGATCCCACCAATAGCAACAGTTGGAAAGTCGGGTGTCTGTTCGACTTGTTGTTTGAGTGCCTTCAAACCTTGAGGTTTAGATGGCATATCTTTTGTTGTGGTTGGAAAGATATGCCCTAATGCGATGTAAGATGGACGTAATGCTTTCGCTCTTTGTAATTCCGTTTCATTGTGAGTGGAAATACCAAGGCGTAAGCCTGATTGTTTAATGGCATAAAGGTCAGCAATATCAATATCTTCTTGACCGAGATGAACACCATAGGCGTGATGTTGAATGGCGAGTTGCCAATAATCATTGATAAACAGTCTTGCATGATACTGTTTACCTAATTTTATTGCTTCAATGATCTTTTGTTCAATATCATCTGGTTGTTGATCTTTTATGCGTAATTGCAGGGTAGTAACGCCTACCTTTAACAGGCGTTCGATCCATTCAACAGAATCAACAACGGGATAAAGCCCAAGCTTTTTTTCTGTTGATGCAAAAGGTGTGTTAGAGGATCTGTTCATTTTCAGTCACCTCAATACTGGCGATTTCTGCACTGTGGTATAACTCATTTCCATGCTCTTTAAAGGCTTGAGACATTTGCTCCATGCCCGCTGCATAATCGCGCACTTCTTGCGTTATTTTCATTGAGCAGAATTTAGGACCACACATTGAGCAAAAGTGGGCGACTTTTCCTGATGCTTGAGGCAAGGTTTCATCGTGATATTGACGTGCAGTTTCAGGATCAAGCGCTAAATTGAATTGATCTTCCCATCTAAACTCAAAGCGAGCTTTTGACATTGCGTTATCACGAATTTGAGCACCGGGATGTCCTTTGGCTAAATCGGCAGCATGAGCAGCGATTTTATAAGTAATAAGCCCTTGCTTTACATCTTCTTTGTTAGGTAATCCAAGGTGTTCTTTAGGTGTGACATAACAAAGCATCGCGCAGCCAAACCACCCAATCATTGCGGCACCAATACCCGAGGTAAAGTGGTCATAGCCTGGTGCAATGTCGGTAGTAAGAGGGCCTAATGTATAAAATGGTGCTTCATGACAATGTGTTAATTCTTCTGTCATATTGCGGCGGATCATCTGCATTGGAACGTGGCCTGGGCCTTCTATCATGACTTGAACGTCATATTCCCATGCAATTTTTGTTAGTTCACCTAGGGTATGTAATTCAGAAAATTGTGCTTCATCGTTCGCATCTTGAATTGAACCCGGTCTTAGTCCGTCGCCTAGTGAAAGGGAAACATCATAATCCGTACAAATTTCACAGATTTCACGGAAATGCTCGTAGAGGAAATTCTCTTTATGATGTGATAAACACCATTTCGCCATTATCGAACCGCCACGAGAGACAATACCCGTTAGGCGTTTTGCTGTCATTGGCACATAGCGTAACAATACACCTGCATGAATAGTAAAATAATCAACGCCTTGCTCTGCTTGTTCTAACAAAGTATCTCGGAATATTTCCCAAGTGAGATCTTCAGCAATACCGTTAACTTTCTCTAGTGCCTGATAAATTGGAACTGTACCGATAGGAACAGGGCTATTGCGAATGATCCACTCACGTGTTTCATGAATATAACGGCCCGTTGAGAGATCCATTACGGTATCCGCTCCCCAGCGTGTAGACCAAATGAGTTTTTCAACTTCTTCTTCAATGGAGGAGGTTACAGAAGAGTTGCCGATATTGGCATTCACTTTCACTAAGAAATTTCGCCCAATAATCATGGGTTCTGATTCAGGGTGATTGATATTGGCTGGAATGATTGCTCTACCTGCTGCAACTTCTTGGCGTACAAACTCAGGCGTAATATTGTCAGGAAGATGAGCACCAAAGCTAAACCCTGTATGCTGCTGGCGTAAAACTTCGCTACGAATTCTCTCACGCCCCATATTTTCACGAATAGCAATAAATTCCATTTCAGGCGTAATAATACCTTTGCGGGCATAATGTAATTGCGTCACACTTTTGCCATTGAGTGCTTTTTTGGGGGTTGGTTTTAAGGGAAAACGTAGATGTTCTAATCCAGCATCAGAAAGGCGCTGTTGGGTGAAATCTGAACTTAAAAGTGAAAGCACTTCAGTATCATTACGCTCATCAATCCATGGTTGACGTATTTTTTTTAATCCCAAATTAACGTCAAGTTGAGACGCAGGGTCACCATAAGGGCCCGATGTGTCATACACCGGTACAGGCTCATTGTCTTCAAAAATAGGGGAATCTTTTGATCCTCCTATTAGCGTTTTATCAAGTTGGATCTCACGCATTGGTACTTGAATATCAGTACGTGAGCCTTCGAGGTAAATACGGTTTGAATTTGGGAAACTTACGCCTCGAATGGTGCTGATAAACTTTTGAGCTGCATCACGCTGTTCTTTTCGTGGGCGCTGTTTGTTGTTGGTTGGTGAAATATCTTTAACGGATATATTTTGATTTTGGGACATAGCATTTCCTAATAAATATCATGCAGGCGAGTTGCCTGTCGGGTGAATATTGAGAAAAATGCTTGTCTGGAGGTCGCAGGGAGTATCGACAGATAGGTGTATATAGATGTGTAAAAAATATACGCAATGAAGCTATCAAAAGGTCGAATCACTCTTGTTCCCTTCGCGGGTATTAACCCGATCAGGTTCCGCGGATCCCGAATTAACGGTCTCAGCCTGTATTTATAATAGCCTTATAAACACTAGGCACTCCGACAAGAAGATGTTCAGTATATGAAAGATTTTAAAAACTACAAGTCCGACATGGGCTATTTATTTAAATTCCAATGTTGTTGTCCCCATGCTTGTTCATCAGAAATTTGTACTAATTTGGGGTCGGCGTTAACCGTGATAACATGATCTGCTTGGTAACATAAAGGGAGATCATTAGATGAATCAGTATAGAAAATAAAACATAAGTATCTTTTTATGTTATTAGCTTCTTTCCATTGATTTAAGCGCTCAACCTTCCCTTCTCGAAATGTCGGAATACCTTCAATAAACCCAGTGTAATGATTGTCCTTAATTTGCATATCAATCCCCATTGAAATATCTGCATTAAGTTGCTTTGCAATCACATGAACTAAAAAAGACATTGTTGCTGAAATAATCATAACGGGAATATTCTGCTGTCGATATTGTGTAATTATTGATATTCCTTGTGGGTAAAGCAAAGGCTGAATTTTAGTTTCGGTAAAATCATTAACTAGTCGATTTATTGTATTTATATCATAATGTCTAAAGTACGCTAAATGTTGAAAAAGATATTGCTTTATGTCTAACGTTTCAGCGTAATAATCTGCGATCATTTGCTCATCTAGTTTTAAAAAACTGAGGATCAGTGACTATTTTCTTATCCCACAAATAGTTTGTCCATAAGCGGCTAGAATCGCCGGCTAAAAGCGTTTCATCTAGATCAAAAATAGCAATCTTACTTTTGGTTTTATCTGTCATTCTAAGCGTTCTTATTATTAATAAAATTTATATTTATATTTTAAGAATGTTAATGAATTATAGAAGGTAGTTATAATTCATTGAGTGCTTCTTGCTAAAGAGAGTATCCTCTATTTTATATCATTATTTGGGATAGATGGTCGTTATGCATTTATATACATTAACAGGTTCAGAAAAGGGCTGGTGGACAGTTAGTCTTGGGGGGCGCGTGTGGCTACCTAAAGGTGAACTTCCATTTGGTTTAGCTAAAGATTGGGATCTCATTGGTCAACACGCCAAAATTGTGGGTGAATGGCAAGGTGAAACCGTTTGGCTTATTCATGGAAAAATGGATAACGACATGTGCTCACCCAGACTTATCGCCTCACAAGATGAAAACTTATTTAAATTAGTTGGTCGTGGCGTCCAACTGGCTGAGTTTTATCGTTCTCACCGTTTTTGTGGTTATTGTGGTTCTAAAATGCGTCATAGCGAAAGCGAATGGGCATGTTTATGCGATAACTGCCATGAGCGCTATTACCCACAAATTGCCCCTTGTATTATTGTGGGTATTCGCCATGAAGATAAAATCTTATTAGCACACCATGTTAGGCACAAACATTCACCTCTTTACACGGTACTTGCTGGTTTTGTTGAGGTTGGTGAAACGTTAGAAGAAGCCGTGGCCCGTGAAGTGTTTGAAGAGAGCAATATTCGTATTCGCAATATTCGTTATGTATCCTCTCAGCCTTGGCCGTTCCCTCATTCCTTAATGATGGGCTTTTTAGCTGATTATGATGGTGGTGAGCTACGTCATGATCCTTCTGAATTAACGAGTGCAGGTTGGTATCGCTATGATCAATTACCGCAGATCCCACCGCCAGACACGATTGCCCGACGTTTGATCGAAGATACGATAGCCAATATTAGACAAGATAAAGAAAAGAACTAAATAAAGGCGCGGTCTGCCAACAGTTATTTTTCCAGCATGTTACAATGCATGCTATTTTGCGGCCCTATTACTGTTAATGGAGTTAGTCATGAGTGAGTTGAAAAACGACCGCTATTTACGTGCGCTGTTGCGCCAACCTGTTGATGTCACCCCAGTTTGGATGATGCGTCAGGCAGGCAGATATCTTCCTGAATATAAGGAAACACGGGCACAGGCGGGGGATTTCATCTCATTGTGCAAGAATACAGAATTAGCATGTGAAGTCACATTACAGCCTTTAAGACGCTTCCCTTTAGATGCTGCTATTTTATTTTCTGATATTTTAACTATTCCAGATGCAATGGGATTAGGTCTTTACTTTGAAACGGGTGAAGGTCCTCGCTTTAAATCACCAATAAATAGCATTGATGATATTAAAAAATTGCCTATTCCTGATCCTGAAGATGAACTGGGGTATGTGATGAATGCAGTACGTGCCATTCGTCATGCATTGCAAGGTAGTGTGCCATTAATTGGTTTTTCAGGAAGCCCCTGGACACTGGCAACTTATATGGTTGAAGGTGGAAGTAGTAAGGCCTTCACAAAAATTAAAAAAATGATGTATTCAGAGCCTCAAGCATTGCATCTATTACTGGATAAACTGGCAGATAGCGTTATTCTGTATCTGAATGCTCAAATTAAAGCGGGTGCACAATCTATCATGATCTTTGATACATGGGGTGGTGTGCTAACAGGTCGTGATTACCAACTTTTCTCATTACACTATATGCATAAGATTGTTGATGGTCTTATCCGTGAATATGATGGAAGAAAAGTGCCAGTTACTTTATTTACTAAAGGTGGTGGTCGTTGGCTAGAAGCGATGGCTGCGACTGGTTGTGATGCATTAGGACTAGATTGGACGATTGATATCGAAGATGCTCGTCGCCGAGTCGGGGATAAAGTTGCGTTACAAGGTAATATGGATCCTTCTATGCTGTATGCACCACCTGCCAGAATAGAACAAGAAGTCGAGACTATTTTGGCTGGGTTTGGTAAAGGCAATGGTCATGTCTTTAATCTTGGGCACGGTATTCATCAAGATGTTCCACCTGAACATGCTGGGGCATTTATTGATGCGGTTCACCGTTTATCGAAGCCTTATCATCAGGATAATGATTAATACCCAACAATTACGTCAGGAGCAGACAGAGAAAGCTCAACAGATTATTTTAACAGACCAATTTACAGCACCAATTTGCATAGCGGGTGCTGATGTTGGTTTTGAAGACGGTGGCGCAGTTACTCGCGCCGCCATCGTAGTAATGCACTACCCATCTTTTGAAATTCTTGAATATCAAATAGCCCGAATACCGACAACTCTTCCTTATATCCCTGGCTTACTTTCATTTAGAGAGTGTCCAGCGTTACTGACTGCTTGGCAATTAATCAAACAAAAGCCTTCTCTTATTTTTGTTGATGGACAAGGTATTGCTCATCCTAGAAGGCTTGGTGTTGCAAGTCATTTTGGTTTACTAGTGGATACACCAACTATTGGTGTGGCAAAAAGTCGTTTATGTGGTACTGATAAAGCCGTTAATGAAGAGATGGGAAGCTATGAGCCACTAATGGATAAGAATGAGCAAATAGGATGGATTTATCGCAGTAAGAAAAAATGTAAACCTCTGTATATTTCTCCGGGTCATAAAGTGAGTATGAAAGGCGCTTTGCAGTGGGTTGAATTGTGTATGAAAGGATATCGATTGCCAGAACCAACGCGTTGGGCTGATGGTATTGCTTCAAATAGGCGATTATTTGAGCAATTGAATAAGAATAAGCTCTAAATGTTCGGGAAATATGTGGATATTTTGAATTTTCAGGTAAACTGCGCCTAAGTTAAGAAAATGAGTAATCACGAATGTTGAAGAACCCAATCCATTTACGTTTAGAAAAGCTAGAAGCTTGGCAACACCTGACGTTTATGGCATGCCTGTGTGAGAGAATGTACCCAAATTATCAGGTATTTTGTCGTGAAACAGGTTTTACCGATCCAATGCTTTATCGCCGTATTCTCGATCTGGTTTGGGAAACTTTAACGGTGAAAGATGCAAAAGTTAATTTTGATTCTCAATTAGAGAAATTAGAAGAAGCTATTCCTGATGCATCTCTGTTCGAGATTTATGGTGTCTATCCTGCGATTGACGCCTGTGTTGCGCTTAGTGAAATTGTTCACTCACGTTTAAGCGGTGAATCATTAAGTCACGCTATTGAAGTGAGCAAATTATCAGTAGGGACAGTTGCTTCACTTGAAATGACACAAGCAGAAAGAGAAATGAGTGAAGAAGAGCTTAGATCTTTACCTGCTGTTATTGAAGAGTTCGATATCCAATGGGAAATTTACCGTCTACTTGTAGAATGTGAAGAAAGAGATGTCGAACTGATCAAAGGTCTACGAGCAGACCTTCGTGAAGCTGGAATGAGCAATATCGGTATAGAATTAACGCACTAAATCAGAAAAACGTGATTTAGTGCTTGAAAAGCGACGTTTAAAGACTTCACATCACCCCTGTGTATGTTCTACATTGGGTACGAAAAGAAGTGGCTCAGGTGTTTTACTTAATTTATCCTTTTAAAAAGAGAATAAGTTAAGTTTTTTCACCAGATGTTTTTCAAACGATAAAACATACTTTAAGGACTATTTTATGAACAAAGCTGAATTAACCGAATCAGTTGCTGAAAAAGCGGATCTGACAAAAACTCAAGCAAAAGCTGCTATTGAAGCGTTTATCGATTCAGTAACAGGTGCTCTGAAAGAAGGCGATTCTGTACAGTTAGTTGGTTTCGGTACATTCAAGGTAAATCACCGTGCAGAGCGTACTGGTCGTAACCCTCAAACTGGTAAAGAAATTAAAATTGCAGCAGCTAATGTTCCTGCATTTACTGCCGGTAAAGCACTGAAAGACGCAGTAAAATAATTCCTTTGAACGGAATGAACAATAGAGGGGGATTTACTCCCCTTTTGTTGAAACGACAGGGGCTGTTAGCAATAGGATTTGCTTTTTTGCTCAGCGCCTGCTCTTCTACTGTGCAACTACCTGAATTTTCTGCAACAGGTTATATTGCGGACGATGGAGTTGTGCGACTATGGCGTTTAAATAATAAAGCGTCAGAACCTCAAGTGATCATGAGCGTTTATAGTTTTTATAAAAAACCAGAAACGGTCATCACATTCTATGAATATCGCCAAAATAGGCTTTGGCAAGTTCGCTCTGAAATTCTCAATCCTAACGATCCCTCATCTTGGCACCTTCGTTTAAATAAACGTGGTGAAGTTATTTTCATGCAACAAGAGAGCCAGAAGCAAAAACGAGCATTAACAGAAGATGAGCGTTTAAGAATGGTATTTGCTGCAAGTAAAGAGCGTGAAATCAGCGAAGCGCTTACTATTGGGAAAGTAAATTTAATACAGGGTGTCTGGTATCAAAATACAATGACAACATGTGCTGGAGAGAAGGTGAGTGTTTCATTTGAAGGTTCAGAACAACGTTGGTTAAAAACAAGAACACGTAATTCAAGTAAGCCTTCTTATGTTGCTTGGCTTGATTCACCAGAAGGTAAGCAATTACTTATGGTCGCAGATCACGATTTTTGTAAATGGGAACCAACAAAAGAGAGCTTGTGATCACCCCCTTTTGTTGTTAATTCTCTATTTCTTTAAGCGTGCAATCGCGCGATAACCAATATCATGGCGATAAAAACTACCATCCCAATGAATACCTTTAGCTAAAGCATACGCATTTTTTTGGGCTTGTTCGATATCATCACCTAATGCTGTTACACATAGTACTCGTCCACCGGCAGTGATAACTTCGCCTTTGTCATTGAGTGTTGTTCCAGCTTGAAATACCTTCGCCGTTGTTGAGGATGTTGGTGTTAAGCCCTTGATAACATCACCTTGACGATAATCCGCTGGGTAGCCACCTGCTGCAATCACAACCCCCAAAGCTGGACGAGGATCCCAATGGGAATCTTTATCTTTTAAGTTGCCTTTTGCGCCAGCTAAACAGAGATCAACTAAGTCAGATTGCATACGCATCATAATAGGTTGAGTTTCTGGATCGCCAAAACGACAGTTAAACTCAATAACCTTAGCGATACCTTGTTTATCAATCATCAGACCAGCATAAAGGAAACCTTGGTAACGATGACCTTCGGAAGCCATTCCCTTTACTGTTGGATAAATGATTTTTTCCATGACTTGCTGGTGGATTTCTGGCGTAACAACAGGCGCCGGTGAATATGCACCCATTCCCCCCGTATTAGGGCCCGTATCTCCATTGCCAACACGCTTATGATCTTGGCTTGTTGCCATTGGAATTACGTGTTCACCATCAACCATAACGATAAAGCTAGCTTCTTCGCCATCAAGAAATTCTTCGATAACAATACGATGTCCTGCATCACCAAAAACATTGCCAGCCAACATATCTTTAATTGCAGCTTCAGCTTCAGCTTGCGTCATTGCAACAATAACGCCTTTACCTGCTGCTAAACCATCTGCTTTGATAACAATCGGCGCGCCACTTTATTGAGATACTCAAGTGCAGGCGCTATTTCTGTAAAATTTTGATAAGCCGCAGTTGGAATGTTATGACGAGCTAAAAAATCTTTTGTGAAGGCTTTAGAGCCTTCTAATTGAGCGGCTCCTTTTGTTGGACCAAAGATGGTCAGTCCCGCTTCTTTAAATGCATCGACAACACCCATAACCAGAGGTGCTTCTGGGCCTACGATCGTTAAATCAATTTGGTTTTCGAGGGCAAATGTAACTAATGCAGGAATATCGGTTGCACTAATAGCCACATTCTCAACACCATTTTCTAATGCTGAGCCAGCATTACCAGGAGCAACAAAAACCTGTGTTGCCAGCGGTGATTGAACGGCCTTCCAAGCTAAAGCATGTTCCCGACCGCCATTACCAATAATCAAAATTTTCATATCAATACCTTATTAATGGCGGAAGTGACGCATATTAGTGAAAATCATTGCAATATTATGTTCATTGGCAGCCGCAATGACTTCATCATCACGAATTGAGCCACCAGGTTGAATAACACAAGTCACACCCGCAAGAGCGGCGGCATCAATACCATCTCTAAATGGGAAGAATGCATCTGATGCCATTGCACAACCCGCAACTTCTAAACCTTCATCAGCGGCTTTAATACCCGCAATTTTTGCAGAGTACACACGGCTCATTTGTCCTGCGCCAATACCGACAGTCATATCGTTTTTAGCGTAAACAATGGCATTTGATTTTACAAATTTTGCGACTTTCCAGCAGAAGAGTGCATCTTTAAGTTCACGTTCGCTTGGTTGACGTTGAGTAACCACTCTTAAGTTTTCTTCTTTTACCATGCCCAAGTCACGATCTTGAACCAACAGCCCACCATTAACACGTTTGAAATCTAACGCGGGTTTTGCTGTTTGCCATTGACCACAAGCCAATACACGGACATTTGGTTTTGTTTCTAAAATGGGTAGTGCATCTTCATTAATAGAAGGGGCAATGATGACTTCAACAAACTGACGTTCGATGATCGCACTTGCTGTTTTTGCATCTAATGGGCGATTGAATGCGATAATGCCACCAAATGCAGAGGTGGGATCGGTTTTAAATGCATTGTCATATGCTTGTGTGAGCGTGTTCGCAGTTGCAACACCGCAAGGATTTGCATGTTTCACAATAACACATGCAGGCTCGGAGAATGATTTTACACATTCTAATGCGGCATCAGTATCGGCAATGTTGTTGTAAGAAAGTGCTTTGCCTTGTAATTGGTTTGCAGTGGCAATAGATGCTTCTTCAATATCTTCTTCTATATAGAAAGCGGCTTGCTGATGAGCATTCTCACCATAACGCATATCTTGTTTCTTTATATAGTTCAGATTTAGGGTACGAGGGAAAGGACCTGATGGCTGTGAAGTATCACCATAATAAGGTGCAACCTTCTGACCAAAATAGTTAGCAATCATTCCATCGTAAGCTGCTGTATGTTCAAAGGCTTTTATCGCTAAATCAAAGCGTGTATCTAAAGTAAGGCTATTTTCGTGATTATCCATTTCTTCAATCACTCTTTCATAGTCATTACTATTTACTACAATTGTAACGTCTTTATGATTTTTCGCTGCGGAGCGAACCATTGTTGGTCCACCAATATCGATATTTTCCACTGCATCGGCTAATGAGCAATCTGGGCGAGCGACGGTTTTAGCGAAAGGATAAAGATTTACGACGACCATATCGATAGGACGAATTTCATGCTCCTCCATAATTGCATCGTCTTGCCCACGACGCCCCAAAATTCCACCATGTACTTTAGGATGCAGCGTTTTCACTCTGCCATCCATCATTTCTGGGAAACCAGTGTAATCGGAGACTTCAATAACCGGTAGGCCAGCTTCTGCTAATAGACGTGCGGTTCCACCTGTAGATAAGAGTTCTACTTCTCTTTCAACAAGTGCTTTAGCAAATTCTAAAATACCTGCTTTATCAGACACACTTAAAAGTGCACGGCGGATAGGACGAAGATGTTGCATGAGTTTTATCCCTTGGGGTTGGTATAACGGTAGTAATGGTGAAGTTAAATCACATTAATACAGTGAAATTGTGTTTGCATAACTAACATTTCAGAAGATGGACACAAAATCAATCTTACTTAATTGACCGTTATAATAACGCAAACGTTTTGCGTTTGACATGCTAATTTTATGTAAAAAAGGTGAGTTGTGGATAAAGTTGTTAATAAGTGCGTATAAGTTGGGGTTTTGCTGTGGAATTAAGCAAACGATTTTTTTTTTTAAAAAAACTATTGCCAGTCTCAGAAAACTCCCTATAATGCGTCCTCGTTGTCACGGCAAACCACGCTAAGTGAGTTAGTCGAGAGAACGAAGAAAAAAAGTGAAAAGCCTTGAAAATAAACGCTTGACACTCAATGAGGAAGATGTAGAATGCACCTCCTCGCAACAACGCAGAAGACCGGAAACGGCAGCGAATGTTGCACTGCTCTTTAACAAATTATCAGACAATCTGTGTGGGCACTCGCAGAGACGATATCTTCTAAAATATTAGATGTATCAAGTCTTGAAGAGTGAACAACAAAAGTAAATTCATTTATGAATAGCTAAGTTTTCGATTT
>NZ_MIIZ01001099.1:0-892 GCF_001743005.1 Shigella sp. FC1967
CCCCCTTTACTTTTAGCGATATGAAGTCTGCTCGCTCAAGACAAAGTGAGTGGGCATGGTGGGCCTTGTTGCTACGCCAAGAAGGGAAGCATGACGCAGAGTTCAAAGTGCTGGACGAACTGACTGCTGATGAGGCATGGGCGCTCGACTTTTGCCTCGCTGACGATATTAAAAAACCTGAACCAATTTTGCTATAACACCTGGAGACACATCGAATGAACAGCATCAATATCGTTTTGACTACTACCTCTCCCTGGTATGTCGCTTATCCTGAAAATGAATCGAAAGAATTAAAAGGGGTATCTCTGACGCAGAAGAAGTCTGTGTTTGGTCAGCAAGTTCCTTGTTATCTCGGTAACGGCCTCCGAGGCCAGTTCCGTCGTAGCATCGGTCAGTTGATCATCGACTCCTTGCGTGGACGAGGAGAGACTATCCCTGCAAACGTGTTTATTGGCTTGCAAACGGGTTCCGCATCGGCTCAGCCGGATAAATCCATGAACAGCGTCGAAGAGCTGACTCGTTCGGCACAGCATGTTTACATGGGCTTGTTCGGTGGTGGGGCTCGGACATTACGCAGCCGCTATAGCGTATCGGACATCACCCCTATTCTCCATTGCACTGTCGAGACAAATGAAATTGTCGCCCCAAAAGGGATGGTGGATGAGGTTCTGGACAGCCTCCACTACACCGTTAAAGAAGATGGGAAAGAAACCCAGAAGATCATAGAAGGCTGGCAGTTGATCGAAAAACGCTGGTTCACTAAGGTTGACGACTTTGAACGCGGTAATGTCACCTTTGAATTGCTTGATGCCATTGAAAACGGCACCGAAGCTGTATCTGAGTACCTCTCTGGCAATGCAGAAAACAGCAAGCAACGTAAAGCGGCAAAAAA
>NZ_MIIZ01001100.1:0-885 GCF_001743005.1 Shigella sp. FC1967
ATAAACAATTACCCTTAGTTGAATTTAAAACTGGGTAATTGTTAAAGATAAGTTGGCTGTTTTTATTATTCGTTTTCTTCTTCTCGAATAAAAGAGATTAATTCTGGTTGTGCAATACGTTTGTAATCTTGCGTATTGAGAATAATAGAACGTTCTAATGTACCAGCATTAAAAGCTAATTCATCAAAACGTTCAAAAAGCAGAGGGTCAGCCACAAGCTTTAATGAAGGATGAAAACTAAAAGGGGGAATTGCACCAAATACGCATTGAGTCAGATCATCCACTTCTTTAGGGCTTGCCAGTGACGCCCTTGTTCCACCAATTTGGTGAGCGAGTTTTGATAGATCAGCTTGTTTATCAGCAGGTAATATCGCAAGAACATGTTGTTTAACACCGTTACCTTTTATATGGCAAACAAGTCCTTTTGCTCCCTGTCCTAATTGTGTTCCTCTGATTTTTGCAACTTCTTCAGAACGGCCTGCGGTAGGGTGCTCCATAACACGGTAAGTTGCGTGGTTTTTATCCAATAGAGCAGTAAGTTGCTCAAAAATAGTCAAAGACATCAATGACTCCTGAAGTTAATAAGTTATTTCTTTGTGGTCATTATACGACTTTAAAAAAAATATTCTGCTGTGATGTTCACGGTTGGTTTTGATTATTTTGATAAGCTTTTCAAATTATTTTTGTTACAAATGATAATATGTTAATAGTAATATCCTATTGAATTAATAGAGTAATTGTATGCCTTAATTTTATTATTTGTAATAACATGATAAACAAATTGATATTTATTCATTATTTTGATGATGATCAATTTAAGAATAAAAAGAATAGAACATAATTAAAACATAGATTTAATTACTAAAAAGGAAGTCAATAATGGCT
>NZ_MIIZ01001101.1:0-881 GCF_001743005.1 Shigella sp. FC1967
CGCTCCGGTCGGTACTGACGAAGGCGAGCGCCAGGCCCGTGAGCTTATGGCTTCTCATCCTTGTGCTCGTCGTATGATGTAGGAGGGGCCGATGAAAAAAGTTACCTTTATCAGCCAGTCTGAGGCCGAAAGGCTGGAGCCAGTTGCCGGTGCGGCCATGATCTCCATAACTGACCCAGACAAGTCCCCTGCCGCTCTCGGACAGTGGGAGCAGTTGTACCGCGATAGCTTCTATGACGGCGGCTATTCTGAGAACACCATCCACACGATGAAGGCAGCGTTCCGGATGAATTACGCCTCTTACATTGACTCATCCCAGGCTGAAAAGCTGTCCACCTTCCTGGATGGATTGGTTGGTAGCGGTATCGATCAGATCTTCGTTCATTGCTATTACGGAGAATCCAGAAGTGGCGCGGTAGCTCTGTACCTCCAGAACAAACATGGATTCACTCCGAATAAGCCGATCACCAAGCCCAACCGAACAGTTTACGAATTGCTGTGCAATCCAACCAAGTTTGAATCGCTGATACAAAGCTACGAAACGCAGCATATAGAGGAGGAGCTGCCTCTTCATCTCAAAATATGGGATTTGCTTCTCGTTGCGGTCGGACTTCGGAGGTGACTTTGCACGACACGAACAATGACAAGGAAGAGCTAGTTTCACATGCGAAAGTGAATGTTCCGGCAGAACAAACCATTCGCGGTGAACTGTTGCCGTCATCGAGCTCGCTCCGGAACATCCAGGACAACCCCGCCGTCGCCTATCTGGTGAGCCTCGGGTCAAAGCGAAGCAGGCAGACCATGAGCTCATTCCTCAACATTGTCGCCAAGATGATCGGGTTTCAGAACCTTCGTGACTGTGCATGGAGCTCAATGAGGCG
>NZ_MIIZ01001102.1:0-877 GCF_001743005.1 Shigella sp. FC1967
AAAAAACTGCAACAGTCTCTACAGGGACGTGGGAGGTGGAGATGAACATTGGCAACTCTGGTACATTGGGTCGCTGGGTTACAGCTCGACACATGGCCCTTGCTGGGTACATCACAAAAATCATCATGATCGAGACGGGCCTAACCTACAAACAGGTCAGACGGCTTTACCAGGATCTGGAGAGAGACGGATATACTCTGGAACGAAAATCCAGAACCTTCCGGGGTGGTGCGACACTGATTCATAGTCACACATCCAAGATACAGGCCTCTCTTCTAATGCAGCTCTACTTCAACATTGGTGGAGAAGCCGTGTTGCGGTCTGTGAACATCAAGGCCTTGAACAAGGCATTTAGAATGTATCACGCAATCCGCAAAGAAGTGCCCGGAATGAAAGGTGCTCGATGGGCTCCGTTTGATATTACTGATGCCTGGTGTCTTGCTTCGGAGTTGAGAAGTGGGGACGCAATGCTGGAGGTGTGCGACAACTGCAAGTGTACGTACTTCACCTCTGTTAATCAAAGAACCTGCGTTGAATGTCCGTTCTGCAAAGAACAAGGAAGGCATGGTGGTGGGGAGAAAGAGTGTGCTTGAGTAGACTATGACATTTCGGACCAGAAGATGAGCGCCCAAACTTTGCGGCGCTCATTTTTTTTACTTCTTCTGTGGGATACGGTAGCGCTCCAGCTCGACAGCTCCCAACCCCTTGAAAGCATCCGGGCGACGTCCTTGCCCACTCCACGAAACTCCGTCTTTTGAATATTTAGCATTATCAGGTTCTGATTTGCTCGTGAACATTTCGTTGAGCAAGCCGATGTCCACACCGCAGGATTCCATGTCGCTCATTATTCGCTCGGCCTGAGCTCGCTTTTCTTTTT
>NZ_MIIZ01001103.1:0-876 GCF_001743005.1 Shigella sp. FC1967
GGTTTATTTTTTTAGTTTTACTGAAATAATTTCATCCCGTTCACCGTCCCAAGACTGTAAAAATAAAATATCATTGTTAAAAGGAAGTGCTCTTGGATTAAATAATTTTCTTAATTTATATTGATAAATTTTAGTGATATCCATTTCTCTATATCCTAATATTATTAATCTTAAAAATGATAAAATTCAAATAATTACTACTTTATTATAGTAGGTCCCTAATCGGCCAATATCCTTGATAGTAGATATAAACAATATTTTCCCAGTTGTCTCCAAGAGAAAAGTGTTTTTTCTGATAAGTATTGGCGAAATGCGTAACAAATCGCATTTTTAGCTGCAATATTGAAATCATGGGCATCATACTGAAATGAGGTACACGGGATATTTTTCACGCAATCCATCACACAACGCGTTATCTTTATACGTTGTTCTATTAATGCTTTAGGCAGGATTTGTTTAGCATAAAAAGGATCATTTTGTGTAGGTGAAGTCGGTAACCATTCAAAATCTAACGGAGAAAGCAGCAAACTTTTTTAAATCGGGAAACACAATCACATTATCAGCCTGTAAGTCCGCTTTCCCCATGTTAGAAAAAAAAGGTGTAATGCTGATTTTTTGTTGGACTTCGTTAAAAAAGTTCATGGCTGATAGGCTCAATTATTTCTACGTTAATTCTGTCTGATTTCAACATAACAAACTGATTCTCAGTATATGAATATTGATAAAATAGATCATCTTCAAAAACTAAATTAGTGACAATAAACTTATTATCAAGCAATTTACCATTTAATTGATAAGCAAAAGAATTTCCAATTTGAGTCAACGACATATCGTGATCATTTGATAATTTAATCTCAATATCATCAAAAAACTTAA
>NZ_MIIZ01001104.1:0-871 GCF_001743005.1 Shigella sp. FC1967
ATGTCCCGCAACTTGATCATCAATGGTAGCAACAAAATGAGGGATATTTTGTTCTGAAAATTCAAGTAATCTTTTTTTCCACATCGTGACTGAAGGATAGTATTTTGTACAAACCAACCTTCATTAGCACTCAGTGTTCTTTCACCATCAAATCCACGAATAGTCCAACGATTACCTATTGCAAACTGATCAATGGGTGTTAATGCATCGTGTGTCATTTGTTTACGATAATGTAGTTGATATTTAAATTGCTGCTGAGCAATAGAGATAGGAATATCTAATTCAGCACGCCATGTTAGAATATCCGCTTTATCTGTTGCATAGTAATTATCACGATATTGTTCTTCATAGGCTGCAACTGAACCAAACCAACGTGTTCCTTTTTGGTAATTAATGCTGCCTTCCAAAGTTCCAAAACTAAAATATTGGCGATGTGAAAGATTCATTAGCCAATGGCTAACACGTCGGCGTTGGATTTCAATTTCAGTATTATCAACATAATTTCGTAAAACTTTAGCTTGAATACCATAACGTAATGTCGTTTTACTGCTTTGATTACGAAAAAGGATATATGACACACCTGCATTAATACTGTCACTTTCTCCTGAATAAAGAATATCTTTGATATGACCTGCAACTGTTTGGGAATAATCATATTTAGAGGCGTTAATATCAAATAGCCAATAACCAAAAGGGACTGAATAATGCGCCATCATATTTTGATTATTTTTATTACCCGCAAAGTCTAAATGACACACCTGCATTAATACTAGTCACTTTCTCCTGAATAAAGAATATCTTTGATATGACCTGCAACTGTTTGGGAATAATCATATTTAGAGGCGTTAATATCAAATAGCCAATAACCAAA
>NZ_MIIZ01001105.1:0-863 GCF_001743005.1 Shigella sp. FC1967
AAAAAGTACGAGCAAGAAATTGACGTTCGCGTATGTATCGACCGTAAAACGGGTGATTTTGATACATTCCGTCGTTGGGTTGCCGTTGAGGAAGTGACTCAACCAACTCGTGAAATCACACTTGAAGCAGCGCAATATGAAGATCCTAGTATTGAACTGGGTGGTTATATTGAAGATCAGATTGAATCTGTCACTTTCGACCGTATTACAACACAAACTGCGAAACAAGTTATCGTACAAAAAGTACGTGAAGCTGAAAGAGCAATGGTTGTTGATCAATTCCGCGAACAATTAGGCGAAATTATCACGGGTGTTGTGAAGAAAGTGAATCGTGAAAATATCACGTTAGACTTAGGCAATAACGCTGAAGCGGTTATTTTACGCGAAGATATGTTACCGCGTGAAAATTTCCGTCCAGGTGACCGTTTACGCGGTGTTTTATACGACGTACGTACAGAAACTCGTGGTGCACAACTTTTCGTGACACGCTCTCGCCCTGAAATGCTGGTTGAACTTTTCCGTATTGAAGTACCAGAAATTGGCGAAGAAATCATTGAAATTAAAGCTGCAGCGCGTGATCCAGGTTCTCGTGCCAAAATCGCAGTAAAAACTAACGACAAGCGTATTGACCCTGTGGGTGCTTGTGTTGGTATGCGTGGTGCACGTGTACAAGCCGTTTCCAGCGAATTGGGCGGCGAACGAATTGATATTGTTCTGTGGGATGATAATCCTGCACAATTCGTCATTAATGCAATGGCTCCGGCAGATGTTGCTTCTATTGTTGTCGATGAAGACAAATGTACAATGGATGTTGCAGTTGAAAGCAGTAACCTTGCGCAGGCAATCGGCCGTAATGGTCAAAA
>NZ_MIIZ01001106.1:0-862 GCF_001743005.1 Shigella sp. FC1967
ATTTATTTAATTAGTTTTTATTTTATTCTTATTAAATTGAAGTGTTTTATCAAATTTAACGCAGAGGATATCCTCTGCGTTAATGCAGTAATTTATTATTTAATAAATTTAAATAAAATGATTACTGATAATCAACTTGGAAGTTGATAACGGCTTGGAATTCACCTGGAGTTACAGTAGCATCTGCTGATTCAGCTTGAACGTATGCAACGAATGGGATCTTAGAAACACCATTGATTAATTGCACAGGTGTTGTTGCTGTGTTCCATTTTACAGCTTTGCTGCCAGCATCCATTAAGCCGATACCTGCGCCAGACGCTGAGCCAGATACGAAAGATGCTAGGTCTGTGTTTGTTGCATTAACAACACTTGGTGTATAGCTAACAGTCGCTGTTTTTGCTACGGTAGTATCACAGTCTTGTAATTCGATATCTTTTTTAACGTTACCTGCTTTCTGCATATTTGCTAATGCAGAAGTTGGGATTTCACTGAAATCAACAATAACAGGGCTTGAAGAAGCTGCTAATCCACAAGCTGAATTAACAATTTCACCTTTTAATTGAATTTCGCCTTTAGTTGCGCCAACTTTTGGTGCAGGAGTTTCAGCAGTTGCAACAGAATTAATACCAAATACTAAAGCAGCAGCTAAAGCAATTTTACTCAGTTTCATTATAGATAATCCCTTGAAGATCGTGCGTATTATTATTTATAGAAAAATAATATTAATGTCGGAATATAAAAATTGATTTGCATTATATTTCGAATTATTTCGAATAATGACTGGTTTATATGATATCAATAAAGGCGTTCTATTTGATATAACGTTTTGTTGGTTTCCTCAAATTTCATATTTAATCTTGCC
>NZ_MIIZ01001107.1:0-860 GCF_001743005.1 Shigella sp. FC1967
GCACATTTTCATTGATAGGCTGAAATTTTATTTCAATAGGTTGGTCGGGAAAGTTTGTTTTAAACTCTTGATTTTTTACTTATTTTAACTAAACCTTCAATCAGGTAGCTCCATAATTGATCAACATAATCCCACATCCCTGTATCGATTATTTGGATATTATAAATAGATAACTCTATTGCACCTTCAAATATAAAAAAGTGTCATCTAGATTTCCGGTGTAGTCATTAATTTCAATAAAACTATTTTTAACTTTTAAATAAGTGCGAATGGTTATCATAAAATATTTCTTTTATTCAATTAGCCAAATAATCATGGAAAGATCTTTGTAATTATACCTTCCCCAATATAACCATTCTCCCAAATATTAAAACTCATATTGATTTTTAAATAAGGAAATATTTCTTCAGGCGATAGGAATATGATGGGAATGTTGTTTGCAGTTTCACCTGGATAGAGATTTATTTCTAGCTCGTTGATAAGTATTCTACAATCAAACCCATGTTGTGCTATTTCAATAGGAGATGCGAAAAAAAGAGGGCAGTGATAAGGTCGAGATGAAGTCATCGGTGATCTTCTACCGCCTAATTGTGTTGTAAACAACGTTATTGTCGCATGGATTTTACTCATATTCGTATGCCAATTTCTTTTAACGCATTATCTTGTTAAACACAATATCAAAGAAATTATAGCGTTATAATTTCTTTAAATACTTTTTTCATGCCACCCCTAATTTTATTTTACTCAATCCATAGTGGGCAAATTCTTTAGCTGTATCAATGTTATTCAATGATAGCCAATATTTAGCACAAACATGACTTAAAGTGGTTTGAGTAATAGTATGCATTAAATAATTGGGA
>NZ_MIIZ01001108.1:0-859 GCF_001743005.1 Shigella sp. FC1967
AAACGTTGCGCGAAATAGGTCAAGAAAGTATCCAAGATATTCGTGAGCAGCTGGCGCAAATAGACAGTAATGATGTTGAAGAAGAAGACGGTTTATGAGTCAGCGATATGCCATTTTAGCAGATAGAACCTTTACACCAGAAGGTATTCGTTATCTTTGCTATGTCCATATTAAAGGCGATGTTATTGAATCAATTACCACACAAGCGCCAATAGATTGCCCCATTATTCGCCTAAAAGGGCGATCGTTATTGCCTGGATTTGTGGATATTCATATTCATGGACGTGAAGGTGCTGATGTAATGGATGCGACTCAGCAAGGGTTACAAACCATTGCGGATGCTTTAGTGAAGACGGGCGTTGTTGCATGGGTAGGTACAACGGTGACTGCGCCTATAGATGATATTCGCCTCGCATTATCACAAGTACGTGAGTTCTTATCAAAGCCACAAACATCCGGTGCGTTGTTGCTTGGGAGTTTTTTAGAAGGGCCTTATTTTACCGAACGTCATAGAGGTTCGCATCCGGTGAAATATCTAAAAGCACCCACAATATCAGAGCTAGAAACACTGCTTGAAAGTGCGGGTGACACACTATTGCGTGTTGCTGTTGCGCCAGAAGCTCAAGGTTCGATGGAAGCGATTGATTGGTTGGTCAATCGAGGTATTAAGCCTAGTGTGGCGCATACAGCGGCAACTTATGAACAAGCATCAGCTGCATTTTTACATGGCGCAGATTGTGGTGTGCACTTGTATAACGGTATGACGGGGCTTCATCATCGCGAGCCAGGATGTTGTGGTGCCGTGTTATATCACAATGTCTTGGCGGAATTGATCGCAGATGGCATTCATGTTCATCCC
>NZ_MIIZ01001109.1:0-14456 GCF_001743005.1 Shigella sp. FC1967
GACGATAAAAACAACCTGATTATTATTCGGTAATTCAAAGACTTCTGCTTCACCTAAATGAAGTGACATAACAATATTCTTTTTAGCAAAACGGATCGGTTTTCCATAATGCGCATGTAACCACTCTTGTGTCATTAATGGCTGTAACCCGAAAGGAAGTGCATGAGGGAAATGAAATTGCTTTGTTTTTTTATCAAATAGCGTCAGTGTGATTTTGCTTAGACCAACGCCATACGGCTCAAAGTGTAAGTGAAGAAATTCTTTTTTCATCGCCAAACTTCCATTTTTAGGTTTGGACTTATAAGGAATTAAATTTTTATCGTAAACATCTTGATACTTTTTTCCTAATTGAGCAATCAGCCCAGCAATATCTATTGTCATTACTTACCTTCCTTAAACAAAAAACGCCTATAAAGGCGCTTTTAAATGAAAATAAGAAACTAACCACGCCCTTTGGGGCGATTAAGAATATGATCTTCCCAATCTTCGACTTCGGTTTCTGGCACCGCAATATGTCTTACAGAAATATTAGCTTGGTGCATTCTTGCTTTATTACCCGCAATCAGTGGATGCCAACTTTGTAACGCCTTACCTTCTGCTAACAGACGATACGCGCATGTCATGGGTAGCCACTCAAATGTGGGTAAATTATACCGTGTAAGCTTGATACAATCTGGCTCATAACGGAAACGATCTTCGTAATTACTGCATTGGCAGGTTTTAATATTTAGCTGATTACAAGCGACATTAGTAAAGTATATCTCGTCAGTATCATCATCCATTAACTTGTGTAAACAACACTGTCCACACCCGTCACAGAGTGACTCCCACTCATCATCACTCATTTCATCTAATGTTTTAGTCTGCCAAAAAGCCTGTGTCATCTCTACGTTATTACCTTATTACTCATCTGATACGAATTAAATAACCCGTGTTGTCAGCTGATGTTCATTAACACTTAATACCAACATATCGCCTGATTCTAGAGGACCAACACCTTCTGGTGTCCCCGTTAAAATCACATCACCAGGACGTAGGGTAAAAAAGCGAGACATATAGCTGATAAGGGGTAAAACAGGGGTTAGCATATCACGACTGTTACCCTGCTGACGAATCTCGTCATTCACTCGTAACATTAAATCCGCATTCTGTGGGTCGCCAAATGAATTGACAGGGATAAAACCGGATAAGGGTGCAGAGCCATCAAATGCTTTACTTTTTTCCCATGGTTGCCCTGCTTTTTTCAATTTACCTTGTAAGTCACGTAATGTGAGATCAAGACCAATACCGAAACCCGCAATAGCACGATCCACTCTATCTTCATTTGCTTGCTTAAGTGGCTGACCAATAAGTACTGCTAGTTCGATTTCGTGATGAACCGCTCCCATTTCTTTTGGAATAGCAATAGGTTGGCGAATATCACACATAGCAGTTTCTGGTTTGATAAAAATCACAGGCTCTTCTGAGCGAACCGATCCCATCTCTTTAATGTGATTGGCATAGTTGCTGCCAACGCAAATCACTTTATTGACAGGAAAATCAAGTAACGCACCTTCCCAATCACGATGTTGATACATAATGTGTTCCTTTTAGGTAAATTGCTGTGTTTTATTTCACTGTAAAAACGCGATTAGCTCGCATTAGGCAGTGAATTTATTTTATTAGCAACGCCATCAGCCATTGTGACAATGCTTAGGGCAAAAAAGTAAGAGCTGTTCCAATGCATAATCGTACGGAAGTTCTGTGTCACTAAATAACTTCTGTGTAAATCATCATCAGGAATAATGAGCCATACCAGCATTGCATCATTCAATTGGCTATTTACAGGTAATTGAACCCCCAATGCTTTCCATTGAGCGACCGTTTTTTTCTGTTCAGCCTTAATGCCTTCAAGCTGTTGGTTAAAATCTACTGATAAAGTAACCTGTTCGCCCCAAGGAAGTCCACTTTTCCAACCTTCAGTCGCTAAATAATTAGCCGCTGAAGCAAATGCATCTTCTTGCGTATTCCAAATATCAATTTTTCCGTCACCATTGCCATCTGCGGCATAAGTTAGGAAAGAAGATGGCATAAACTGAGTTTGCCCCATAGCGCCCGCCCAAGAGCCTTTGAGACGCTGTCCTTGAGGAAGGTGACCTTCTTCAATAATCTCTAATGCTGCCATCAATTGACGAGCAAAGAGTTCCTCTCTACGGCCTTCAAACGCGAGCGTTGCAAGTGCGGAAACAACATCTTCTTTGCCTTGCACCTTACCAAAGCCACTCTCTAGCCCCCATAACGCAACAATATAGTTTGCAGGTACACCATATTTTTCGCTAATTTTTTCTAGGGTATCTTGATTCTCTTGGTAAAGCTTAGCGCCTTGGGTTAAACGACCATTAGTCACAATGCGGGGTAAATAAACATCGAGTGTGATTTTCTTTTCTGGTTGATTTCGATCTGATTTAATCACTCGTTCAATAAAATGTGCTTCTGAAAAAGCAAAATCTATTGTTTCTGGTTTATATCCCAATTGAGCAGCTTTCAATTTTAACGCATCAACATAAGCAGGAAATTGTTCAGAAGTACGAGTTTCTTTAGGAAACGCTTGTTCTAACGATGCAACATTCACTTGTTTCCATCGAGGTGTTGTTTTTTGCGCTTCAACTGCCGTTATTTCTGGTGCAGTATTTTGTCTTTCAGCCAACTTTTGTTGGCTATTAGTACACGCAGATAACATAAAACCGGAAACAATCACAGCGATGAATGAATATTTGAACATTTATGCTCCTTTTATCTCGATGATTTATTCAGTTTTTTCTGATTTTTTTAATTCATCTAAATAAGCATTTAACATGCTTTCGACAGGTGGTGGTACTTGTAAGTAAAAACCCTGCTCAACTAATGCTTTTTTGACTTTTTCAATGTCAGCATGCGCTAAACGCTGTCTATCCGCGAGATTAAGCAACATTGAAAACTGTGGTTCGCCAAAACTTTGTAATAATTCGTCCGGAATTCGAGAGAAATCATCCTTTTTTTCGATGTATAAATAAGTTTGATCACGTTTGGTACTGCGGTAAATTGCACAAATCATTTTCATTAAACTCTAATTATTAAAATAAGCGACTTGCCTGAATATTTTAGTAAATATAACATGCTTATATACTTTCGTAATATCGTCTCTGGTTTTTTGTGCCAGATTATAAAAAAATTTACTGAGTCAGATAGATGTCAAACACGCCCATTGAGTTAAAAGGCAGTAATTTTACCCTTTCAGTGCTCCATTTAAATGATGGTTCACCGAAAGTGATTCGTCAGGCTATTTCAGAAAAAATTGCACAAGCGCCTCAATTTCTGAAAAACGCACCTGTGGTTATCAATGTTTCTGCTTTAGCAGATGAAAATATTGATTTTAAAAAACTGAGGCGAATTGTAGAAGATGCTGGTTTACGAGTCGTGGGAATTAGTGGTAGTTCAAACGCTCAACAGAAAGAAGCGATAATTGCCGCACAGTTACCTATCTTAAATGAAGGTAAAATAGCTAAACCAAGCACTCAGGCAAATAACGATAAAACGAATGAAGCACTGGCAGTTGTCCGTCAAAAAACAAAAATTATCCACACACCTGTTCGTTCAGGTCAGCGCATTTATGCTCAAAATAGCGATTTAGTCGTTATTAGTAACGTGAGTGCAGGCGCTGAATTAATTGCTGATGGTAATGTTCATGTCTATGGTGTGTTGCGTGGACGTGTACTTGCGGGCGCATCGGGTGATCAAGATAGTCATATTTTTTGTACGCATCTGTCTGCTGAACTTGTTTCTATTGCTGGCCAATATTGGCTAAGCGACCAAATTCCTACAGACTTTGTTGGTAAGTCAGTACAACTCAGTCTGCAAGAGAATGAATTAACAATCGAGAACTTAATTTAGAGCATCGACAAGGAATCACTCCATGGCACGCATTATTGTTGTTACGTCAGGTAAAGGTGGGGTTGGTAAAACAACTTCCAGCGCGGCCATTTCTACCGGCCTCGCTCAAAAAGGTCATAAGACGGTTGTTATCGACTTTGATATTGGGTTACGTAATTTAGACCTTATCATGGGTTGTGAACGTAGGGTCGTCTATGATTTTGTTAATGTTATTCAGGGCGATGCATCTTTAAATCAAGCATTGATTAAAGATAAACGTACAGAGAACCTGTTTATTCTCCCTGCTTCACAAACAAGAGATAAAGACGCTCTCACTCGTGATGGTGTCGAACAAGTATTAGATGAACTCGATGAAATGGGTTTTGATTTTATTATTTGTGATTCTCCTGCGGGCATTGAAAGTGGTGCATTAATGGCCCTTTACTTCGCAGATGAAGCCATTATCACAACAAATCCTGAAGTATCATCTGTACGTGACTCCGACCGTATTTTAGGCATTCTTGCCTCTAAATCACGTCGTGCTGAACGTGGTGAAGATCCCATTAAAGAACATCTACTCTTAACCCGTTATAATCCTGGCCGCGTTAACCGTGGCGACATGTTAAGTATGGAAGATGTTCTTGAAATTCTATGCATTCCACTATTGGGTGTTATTCCAGAAGATCAATCTGTTTTACGTTCATCTAACCAAGGTGAACCTGTTATTTTAGATGGCGAATCTGATGCAGGTAAGGCCTATTCAGATACAGTAAATCGTTTGTTAGGTGAAGAACATCCATTCCGTTTTATTGAAGAAGAGAAAAAAGGCTTTCTGAAACGCCTTTTTGGGGGGTAAAAGATGGCTTTACTAGATTTTTTCCTGTCGCGTAAAAAGTCGACAGCTAATATTGCCAAGGAGCGTCTACAAATTATCGTAGCAGAGCGTCGCCGTGGTGATAGCGAGCCAGCTTATTTACCTGATATGAAAAGAGATTTATTAGGTGTCATCTGTAAATATGTGCAGATAGACCCTGATATGCTTTCTGTTCAATTTGAACAAAAAGGCGATGATATTTCTGTACTAGAGCTAAATGTGACTTTACCTGAGAGTGAAGAACCAACAAAGTAAATCATATTTTACGCTTTATCTAAGTCATTATTCACAGAGCCAGCCATAAACTATAATTAATTTGATTGGCTCTGTGTTTAATTATATATATATTGAAAACACCTGAATGCCCAAATAGCGCTATATCTCGTTGCTATTTTAATCATTGGTGATAAGTCAAAGGAGACAGGTTATTTCACAATAACATCTATATTTACTCATAATTTATTTAACCTATATATTATCTCACCTTTCCTAGGTGTTTTTTGTGTGCAAAAAATAAGAGCCTCAAAAGAGACTCCTATTCGTCATACATCAATTTGTTTTTTTATTAACTAAAAATGCCATCTTATTTAGGCATTAGTGATTGGAAAATAAACAATTAACAAATTATGGATATTGCGCCAGGATTTCTGTCACTTTCTCTTCTAATAATGCTTTACGCCAGCGTGAAATCAATTCAGGCTGCCCCTCTTTTATTTTCCAATGAATGCTCAATAATTGGTTAATCTGTCTTCTCGACGCTAATAGCTCAGGGTTGTAGCGCTTATCTTCACTAATATCTTGAATAACCGCTTTAATCGCTTTAAATGCTTTTTTTGTAGTTTGGTTGTTCAATTAAATTACCGATAGGCTCTGGACAATCTTCATCTTTAATTTCTTTCGCTTTAACAACAAAATCTAATAAACGGCGACCATGGCAACGGATCTCTTGACCTGAAAGTGACAAGGCATCAAGTTCGGCTAATGAGGAAGGAAGATAACGAGCAACAGACCATAAATGCTCTTCTCTCACAACAAAGTTTAATGCCATATCACGAGATTTAGCTTGTTCTAAACGCCACTTTGCAAGCATTTGTAAGCATGCTAGCTGTTGACCTTTTAATTGCCATGCGTTGCTAATATCACGATAAGCAAGCTCTGGTATAACCGTTTCTTGTCGACGCTCTGCAATCATTTGGCATTCATCTACAATGGCATCCATATAGCCAGCTTCTTCAGCTTCTTTAATTAATTTTTCAGCTAAAGGTAGCAAATAGAAAACATCACCGCTGGCATACTGACACTGTTTTTCAGTTAAAGGACGCGCTAACCAATCTGTTCGGGATTCACTTTTATCTAGCGCAATATTTTCATATTTCTCAACTAATGTCGCAAAACCACAAGAAATCGGATGGCCTAAGAATGCAGCAACCACCTGAGTGTCAATCATGGGTGTTGGAACACAGCCAAACTGGTGAGAAAAAACTTCGAGATCTTCACTTCCCGCATGGAGAAATTTCATCATGCTTGGGTTTGTTAATAGCTCAACAAAAGGAGTCCAATCCTTAATTGTTAACGGATCAATAAGAGAGATCTGTTTACCGTCATACATCTGGATCAAACCAAGATGCGGATAATAGGTACGTATGCGGACAAACTCTGTATCTAAAGCAATGTGTAAAGCCTCTGAAGCAGCTTTACAGGCGGTATCTAGTTCAGTGTCTGTCGTAATCAAATGATAATTCAAAACAGGTTTCTCTTGTTTTTATGTCTAGTGACTTTTTATGTAATCACAAAAACGCCGGTATAAACCGGCGAAATTGAAAAAGGTTATTGAGTGTTGTATCAAGATTCTGTTGAGGTTTTCAACTCTTTTTCTTCATTTCTTAACTCTCTGCGTAAAATTTTACCAACATTTGATTTTGGTAATTCATCACGAAACTCAATAATTTTAGGTACTTTGTAACCTGTTAGGTAACGACGACAATGTGTTTTTATCTCATCTTCTGTTAATGATGGATCTTTTTTCACAATGAATACTTTAACTGTTTCACCTGAGTTTTTACTTGGTACGCCAATCGCCGCAGATTCTAAAACTTTAGGGTGTGTTGCAACAACCTCTTCGACTTCATTAGGGTATACATTAAAGCCTGAAACTAGGATCATATCTTTTTTGCGATCAATGATACGAATAAAGCCTTCGTCATCCATTGTGGCAATATCACCGGTTGCAACCCAACCATCGTGTAAAACTTCATCCGTTGCATCAGGGCGATTCCAATAGCCTTTCATGACCTGAGGGCCTCGCACCCACATTTCACCGCCTACCGTGCGATCAACCTCGTTGCCTTCATCATCGATAAACTTAACATCTGTTGAAGGTACAGGTAATCCAATACTGCCACTGTATTTTTTCAGATTATAAGGGTTACCAGTGACTAAAGGAGAGCATTCCGTCAAACCATAACCTTCTAACAAATGCTTGCCCGTTAATTCTTCCCACTCTTTAGCAACACTACTTTGTACTGGCATGCCACCGCCAACAGAAAGGTTTAGTTTGGAAAAATCAAGTTGACGAAATTCTGGATTGTGCAACCAAGCATTAAATAAAGTATTTACGCCAGTAATTGCCGTGACAGGGTAACGTCCTAGTTCTTTAATTGTCCCTTTCACATCACGAGGATTGGTAATAAGTAAATTTTTACCACCAATTTCAATAAAGAGCAGACAGTTTACGGTTAAAGCAAAAACGTGATACAACGGTAACGCGGTAACCACCAGCTCTTTACCTACATTGAGTGCCGGTACATAAGCCGCTTTTGCTTGCTCAAGATTTGCCAACATATTGCGATGCGTTAACATAGCCCCTTTCGCAATTCCCGTTGTTCCGCCTGTGTATTGTAAAAAGGCTAAATCTTCCCCTGTAATTTCAGGTTTAATATATTGCATACGATAGCCAAAATGCATTGCTCTACGAAATGAAATTGCATCAGGCAAATTATATTTAGGCACTAATCGTTTGATATATTTAACCACAAAATCAACTAATGTTGCTTTAGGACGAGATAGCTGATCACCCATCCGGGTTAAAATAACGTGTTTAATACTGGTATTAAATACGATTTTTTCGAGCGTATGGGCAAAGTTTGAGACGATGACAATAGCACTTGCACCACTATCATTTAACTGATGTTCAAGTTCTCTAGGTGTGTAAAGTGGGTTTACGTTTACGACGACCATGCCTGCACGAAGAATACCGAAAAGCGCGATGGGATATTGCAGTAAATTAGGCATCATTAAGGCAACACGATCACCTTTTTTTTAATCCTAAGCCATTTTGCAAGTATGCTGCAAAAGCACGGCTACGCTCTTCAAGTTTGCGATAAGTCATGACCTCGCCCATATTGATAAAGGCGGGTTGATCTGCGTAATTTGCGACAGCGTTTTCAAGCATCTCAGCAAGAGATGCAAAACGATCCGGGTCAATTTCAGCCGGGACATCTGCCGGATAACGTTTAAGCCAGACTTTTTCCAAAGTAGTACTCCTGATTAATCGCACTTCTTGGGTTAATATTATGTTTTATTTTTAACAAAGTATTAACTCATCCTACCAGCACAAACAATTTTCTGTTGTGAAGATGCGAAGTGTGTCACTAAATATTTTATTTTTAGATTAACAAAAAGAAGGCGGTCAAAACCGCCCTCTCCTTTATTTTTATTCAACTTTAATAACTCTATTAGATAGTTACCTAATATATTATAGATATTGATTATACACCGTTTCACACAAATGGAGATGAAATATTATATCGTCATATGGTTAAACACCCATTTTTTATTCCAAAATGGGTACGATTTGACCAGCTCCATATGGATATCCACCATAGCCACCATATCCAGGGTAATAACCCCATGGACCATCTCCATAATATCCCCATGTCATAACAGGTGCTGGCATAATGACTTGCTGTGTCAGTGTCCAACGTTTCATACCTGTCACATCAATACGTAAGAATGGATAACGGGCTTCACCCACTTTGCCTGTTTCAACACCTTTGATCGTACCAACAACAGTGACATACTGGTTTTTGTAATCAGCAGGATCTAAGAAATGCATAACATTAGCATAGAGACGCCCAATAGAAGGTTGTTGTAATTCAGGGGCGGCATCGTATTGAGAAAGAGGCATAACAGCAATTTCTAGCTGTGTTGATGATGGGAGATTCTTAACATCGATCACACGTCCACCAAAACGCCCTTCTTGACCAACATAAAGCTCAGGTGCAACAAAAACGCTATTTAAATTCGTAACAGGTGTTGCTGATGTTCCTTTGATAGCTTCAGGTATAGAGACGCATCCCGCTAGAAACAAAGCACCAGATAGAAATAGCGCTTTGCTTACCAAACGGTAGTTTAATTGTCTGTTCATAAACCACCTCATTGCAAGTCAATATTAACGTTACTCTATAATAATATTATAGCTTAGTTTCATTCTTCGACGTCTAATAGATACTCATAAATCTATTCACGCCCAGGCAGTTTTTTCCACGTCACTTCATTACGCAAATAAACAGGCTCAGCATCTTCAACTTTCGTTGCTTTACCTTCATGCCAAGCGGTTACAGCAAGAGGTAACATATCTTGCGCAGCAGGAAGTGTAATTTCAGTTTCAATAACCGAGAAAGGTAGCTTTCCTCTTAAATCAGGATAAGCTTGCCAGCCCGTACCGGCAATTCCCCATGTCCCCGTCGTTGATTGTAATGCTTCAATAAATTGCTCAGGTTTCATTACGGCTTCAGAGTCTTCCCCCATCCAAACACCTGCATCATTACGCTGATATTGAGCGCAATAAATTTCCCCCATACGCGCATCTATTGCGACAAGAACTTGTCTGATACCCGTTGTTCGAAAGACACCTTCAGCCATTGTGGCAAGTGATGAAATACCAATCATAGGTAACTCTGCACCTAACGCGATACCTTGTGCAACACCTACACCAATACGAACACCCGTAAAACTTCCAGGACCTCGTCCAAAAGCAAGTGCATCTAATGATTGTAATGTGATATTTGCTTCTTCTAAGGCGCTTTTCACCATCGGTAAAATCTTTTGTGTATGTTCACGAGGTGAGATTTCAAAACGTGAAGCAACAACGCCTTCATTCCAAACTGCAACTGAACAAGATTCTGTTGCAGTATCAATTGCTAAAATTCGCAGTGACACGCCATAACTCCGGCAAATTCGATAATTAAAAGAGGAAGAATAATATCATAATAGTGTTCAACAGAATAAACACACATTCTGTGCGATCGCTATTATGAATCCGATATTTCTTGTGTTTCATTATGCTGTGCGCGTTGGCTCAAAAATTTCATTGTCTTTTCGAGTGAACGCGTTCGTGGTGAGGGTGGCAAACTACTTAGAAAAACCTCGCCATAAGCACGAGAAACCAACCTATCATCACAAACTATAATTGCACCATAATCGTGTACATCACGAATTAATCGCCCAACACCTTGTTTTAAACTAATAACAGCATCAGGAATTTGAACATCCTTAAAAGCATCTCCGCCCCGCAATTCACAATCTTCAATACGGGCTCTTAATAAAGGATCATCAGGTGCGGTAAAAGGTAATTTATCAATAATCACACAAGACAGTGTATCGCCGCGCACATCAACGCCTTCCCAAAAACTTTGTGTTGCAACTAAAAGCGCATTACCTGATGAGACAAATTTTTGCAGTAATTGTGTCTTACTCATTTCGCCTTGCATCAATACAGGTAATGGCAAACTGGCTTTAAATTCTTCGGCAAGTCCACGCATCATGGCATGTGAAGTACAAAGGAAAAAACAGCGACCTTGGTTCTTTAAAATAACGGGCGTTAGCATAGCAGCTAAACGTTTCGCCGTATAAGACTGATTTAATGGTGGTAAATAACGCGGGACACAGAGTAATGTTTGATGTTGATAATCAAACGGACTGTTTAAAATCAGTGTTGTCGCCTTTTCTAAGCCCAATCTATCTGTGTAATAAGACATCTGCTCATTCACAGAAAGTGTTGCTGAGGTAAATACCCAACTGCTTTTATGCGATTTGATTAATTCGCGAAATTTATCCGCAACAGAGAGTGGCGTAATCGCTAATAAGAAATGGCGACCATAACTTTCAAACCAGTAGCTATAACCCGGGATTGTGGTATCAATCAGACGTTTTAAGCGATTGCGATAAACGGTGGCGCGTTCAAAAGCACTATCGAGTAGTTGGCTTCGTCCTAATGAGAGTTTCATTACGTCGTAGCTCAGTTCTAAGGCATCATCCAATAACGTAAGAAAACGTTTTGTTTCACCACCTTGCAATAGCTCACGTAAGTTTCCTCGATAGCCTGTCTCACCTAACGCTAGGCGAAAATCCATCACCATTTGCGTTAATCTATCCGCACTTTTTTGCAACTGAACTTGATCACGAACTTCAGTGCGATAAGCCACCGTCATATCTCTGGCGAGATCAAAAAGCTGCCTACTGGTAAGTTGCTGACCAAAATAGTGGCTAGCGATATCTGGAATTTGATGGGCTTCATCAAAAATCATAATTTCAGCTTCCGGAATTAGCTCACCAAAACCGGTATCTTTAACGACAGTATCCGCCATAAATAAATGATGATTAACCACTACAATATCTGCATCCATTGCTTTTTTACGAGCGCTTAAAACATAACACTCTTTATAGCGAGGGCAATCACTCCCTAAACAGTTATCGTTAGTGCTTGTGACTAAAGGCCAAACTCGGCTATCCTCCGCAACACTATGGCAACGGCTAACATCACCATCTTCTGTTTGTGTTGACCATTGGCGTACATACATAACATCAGACAAAACTTCAGCGTCAAGATCACCCCCACTGAGCATTTGCTGATCAAGTCGTTCTAAGCAAAGATAGTTTGAACGCCCTTTTAATAATGCGGTATTACCATCATAATTAATTGCTTCAATGATCGTGGGTAAATCTCGACTATATAATTGATCTTGCAAGGCTTTAGAGCCTGTTGAAATAATCGTTTTCTTACCCGAGCGCAATGCGGGCACGAGATAGGCATACGTTTTCCCTGTACCTGTCCCTGCTTCAGCGATAAGTACACCTTGCTTATCAATAGTTTCCGTTATTGATTTCGCCATTTGTCGTTGAGCTTCACGGGGATGAAATCCTGGAATAGTTCGGGTTAAAATCCCGTTTTCTGCAAAATCGTCTGACACAGGCATACTCTTTTTATAAAATAAGACGTAAATTATGCCAGTGGATAACCAAAAGTACCACCTATGCTGTTAATACAAAGGAGAACTCGTAATGACAATTAAACGTATCGACCCTGAAGATCGCTGGTCTGAAGCCGTTATTTATAACGATACGATTTATTACACAGCAGTGCCAGAAAATTTATCAGGCGATATTATTGAACAAACAGCAGACACATTAGCGGCAATTGACGTTTTGTTACAACGTGTAGGTTCTGATAAAACTAAAATTCTTGATGCGACAATTTTTTTAGCTGATAAAGCTGATTTTGAAGGTATGAATAAAGCGTGGGATGCATGGGTTGCTAAGGGTAGCGCACCTGTACGTTGTACTGTGCAAGCACAATTAATGCACCCTGAATATAAAGTCGAAATTAAAATTATTGCAGCAATGTAACCACGCTGTACTCAGCACCCTATTTTATGGGTGCTTATTTTTTGAATTTAACTTATTCGCTAAGTCAAGATAGTAATCTGATAAATGCTCATCGCCATAAATCTCACCAATATGGCTATTTCCCATAAAATGTTAAGAAAAACTCAAAAGGCCCATAAAAATTTTTGAGAAGTAAAATGGCGCAATATAAAAATAGTCATTTTTTCTTAATGAGTCTGGGAGATGGATAATTTTTACTTTTTTATTTAATGCAATACCTGCAAGCTCAGCAATTTGATTTAATGACACAATATCAGGTCCGCCCACAGAAATTTCTTTCACATTATGCCCTATCATTTTAATCACAAACTGGGCAAGATCTTTACCTGAAATAGGATTAATTTTTTGTTCGCCCGAACCAAATAAATAGACTTTTCCCGCCGAAGCCATTTGTAAAAAATCGCCCATATCGCTGAAGTAGCCATTAGGTCGAATAACACAATACGATAAATTAGATTGTTTTAATTTATCAACAAAACGCTCTTTAGCTTCAAAGATTTTTAATTGACGGTATTTATCTCCATCTATGGCGGAGATATAAATAAACTGTTTAACTTGTGATTTTATAGCCTCTTCGAGAAGGTTTACGTTCGCTTGATAGTCAACATCCATATAAGTTAATCCCTCTTTTTGCCGAGTGATCCCTACTGTGGAAATAACACAATCAATATCTTTAGTAATCTCTTTTATTTGGTCAGGATGTGTTATTGCACCAATAAAAACATCATCCATATTCGTAAACTGTGTTGCTTGCTGGTGATTTCTAACTAAAACACGTACCCAATAACCTTGTGTTTTTAGTTCTTGCACAAGAAATCGTCCTAAATAACCAGTTGCTCCTGCAACTAATATCCGTTTCATATATTCTCCTTGTTTAAATAATAAAAAATAACATAAAAATAAAAAAAACGGACAAATTTAATTAGCACCTACCATTAATGACAGATGCTAATTTTTATAACTTTATTTTAACTCAGGGATCCTGCTTTTTATTGCCTCAGCATGACAACTATATATTTTTGCTAATTTTTCATCACTGCCTTCAGATGTTACTTTTCCACAAATAAGATCTTTATTTTTTATCCACTGGCGTTGACCTAATAATAACGCTTTTCTCTGTTCACTACTTAAACTTTGCCATTTATTATTTAATTTAGCATCTGCGGTAAGAAAATCTTGTTTTGCTTGAGAAAGTGAAAGTTCTGGTGCTTCTTGCAAAGCTTGTCTTTGACGACGAACTTCTTGTTGTTCTAACGCCTGTTGACGTAGTGATTCTTGTTCTGCTTGTTGATCTAATAATTGTTGTTGTCGATTCAATTCTTGCTGTTGACGAAGTTCATCTTGTTTCTTTTGTAATTCCTTTTCTTGCTGTTGTTGCAATATTCTTTGTTGTTCTTTAATTGGCTTAATTATAGATAACGTGGAAACAAAAGCTGCGCCATTAGAAATACTATTTCTTGTAGCAAGATTGACAAATACTGTTTTATTATCATCGGTTGGTTGAACGCTATAATCTATTCTCGCAGAGAAAGTATTTGCATTTTGCTCTAATGATAAGGTTTCAAGGGTTTTATCAAGGTTACTGTTGAATTCCGTGCGATAATAATCATGTAATATTTCATAATTATTTGCCGGTATAGTCATTGACACCATTGCGGAACATGATTTCATCGTACTATTAGGATCATTCGCCTTGGTCATTATTTCAGACACACTAAAGCTAATTTCTTCTAATGTTGCTCGTTTTAATTGATTTGTGACATCGGAGTAATTACTTGTTTGGCGAGAAATTTCCTCTAGTGTTGTTTTTTTCAAAGCATCTATAAGAGAAGATTGTGTTAATTCTGAAGAACAACCGATAGGCTCTGTTTTTTCACCACAAGCCGTTAGTAATAAAGGAAAGCATAAAGCGATATATTTTAGTTTCATTGTCATTTTCCGATAATCTCAAACAGTCTCATTTTAAAGT
>NZ_MIIZ01001110.1:0-855 GCF_001743005.1 Shigella sp. FC1967
TTTATTGGCGTTACATGTCACACTTGCTAAACGTGACATGTAACGATAATGGCGAAACCATGAGAATATCTGACGAGGACGCGACCGCAGCCAGCGTCTATCTTCTTCGATCTGTTTCCCGCCCCAAATTCTGGTTTGATACTCCTCGTGAACTCAAAGCGGAGGCCGTCGAGAAGTTAAACGAACTCAGCCAAGATGGGCAGTCTATTTCGTGGTGGGTAGGCAAGTACCTCACCAGCGACCAGCAGGCCAAGTTAGCGACGTCTATCCGGCAGAGTCGCAGACGGGGAGCAGGGGCAGGAAAGAGCATTACCATCAGCGATAAAGCCCACCGTATCTTGAAGCGGTTATCAGAGGTTGATGATTGCAGCCTTTCAGACGTGATCGAGAAACGCCTGGCCCGAGCCTATAACCGATCATGGGATGATAAATAGACTGTCACCAGGGGTTGCATTTTAAAATCCCGTGATAGCATCTAAATGAACCTTAACGAATAGGGATGCTGGCGGCGATGCCGACCACTATCCCGGCAATGGAGAAATTCACCATGATGACATTGACTACTGTCTCGAAAAAAACCTCAAACAACTCAGCTCTGGTATTTTGGCGCGTTGGTACAAAACGGAAAGGCATCCTCGATGTCCGTATCGACTTTGATCACGAAGAGGCTGACTTATTGGCTGAGCTCGTCGCAATTCGCTACCTGGCTCTGGATAAGCAGGTGTTTTGCCGTGAACCTGGTGCCGGTTCGGGTTACAAGCTGGTGGTCTCTAAAGGCGCAATCAAGAAGCTGGCGCTGGGCAAATCCAGCAAGAAGTTTGCTTTCAAGTTTGCGGCTTGTCTCACTGGGCGTTT
>NZ_MIIZ01001111.1:0-855 GCF_001743005.1 Shigella sp. FC1967
CTATTTCTTTGTACTTGCTCATATTCAACCCCTTATAATATATGTTTTTATATAATATAAAAATATAATATCAAATGGTGTAATCTAAGCAAGTCAATTTAATCTGAGGTGATCTTTTTCTATTGTGTTAGTTATTGTAAAAAGAGGTTTATATTGAAAAAGCATTACAAAAAGGGGAGCTTTCATCACTTAAAGGTGAAGGAAAACCATTGATCCTTGATGATAATAGTCATGTTCCAGAGTCGCTTAGCGAAAAACGCCGTAAACCCTCGCCCAGTGCGGGCGGGGATATAAGGCGAAAAGGCCGCAGGGCTTTAAAGATCAATCAAGCGTTGACTGGCTCTGAACGTAGGCTCTGAGTGTTTCAATCGTTGCCCCTCCGGAGCTACAGACAAAGTACGACCTTGACCACAAAAAGTCCCGTTTTACTTTGCGTCCGTAAATGTGTGTTTTGCTGGCGCAACAGGCGCGACGATACTGATTTCAGATTGTTGACCATCACACTGACCGCTAGTTTTGGCGGGTAAGCAACCAGCAGATGCACATGGTCAGGCTCTCCGTCCATCTCAATAATTTCGCATTCAAGTTTTGCCGCAGCGGAGTCAAATGCATCACGCAGTTGAGCGAGCATCTGTCCGTCAAATAGCTTACGTCGATACTTTGTCGTAAAGATCAGATGCACGACCAGTTTACTGACACTGTGCCGCTTTCTGAGGAATTCCGCCAGTAAATCATTATGATTACTCAATTGATATATTTCCCTAACATGTTAAAATAAAAACATTATATCAATGAGCGCTGATGATGTTAAGAGCAACAAAAGTACGCATCTACCCTACACCAGAACAGGCTGAA
>NZ_MIIZ01001112.1:0-845 GCF_001743005.1 Shigella sp. FC1967
ATATGGAAAATAGAGTACATTTATGGATTGGCAGTAATTTTTCTTCTGAAGAAGAATATATGCATTATTTTGAGTTAGATTATTCTGCTGAAGACGGAATAGATTCTCCTAATTATAGAGTGTGTGGATTTTGCAAAGATCTGGGAATAATGTGGTACGACGAAGATTTTATTGGTGTTATTTCTCGCTTTGATAACAATGTTACGCTTGATGAAATTCTAGTAGATGCTGCTGTCGATGAAAGTGAAATACCATTAATTAAAGCTAAATGTGAAGAGCTAGGAATTAAAAGTGCCAATGCGATATTTTGGTATCAAGATCCTGAGCTTGTTATCAATCAGTGCGATAATCAAACCTATAATAATTTACATTATATGGGCGAATATAATGGTGATTAACAGGTTTAAAAATACCCTTAGGCTGAGCTGATCATGCTATTAACGCTTGATGAAATTACAAAAAAGCTAGAAAACAAATTTTCCCCTTTAGGTGAAGATTTTGATGATTTAATGCTTTTTAAAAGAACAACACCACTTAGTGATTTAGAGACGTTAGAACAAAAAATTAATGCTTTCTCTTCCTGATGATTTTACCTCTTTTATCTCTCTCTATAATTTAGATAATTTTTCATTATTTAATATCAGCTTTGGCTGTGGTGAAGGCTATCTTGAAAGACTGTTTATGCTAAATAGTCCTAATGGGTTTGAACAATGGTGGATTGGTAATAAGCGACCTGAAAATATGATGGTTATTGCACTGTCAGATCCTTATACCCTCTTATTAAATACTCAAACAGGGAATGTTTTTGCAATGACGAGTGAGTCATCTATGGATAGTTTTGAACA
>NZ_MIIZ01001113.1:0-843 GCF_001743005.1 Shigella sp. FC1967
TGGCAACAACGATCACCAAGATCCTTTAAGAAAAAATCAAATTTAAAGTTTGATTTATGATTAGTGATAAGTTTAGGAATGGAATCTTTTAATTCAAACCATAGTTCAGCAAATATAATTCCCAGCATTTGCCTTGTACCCATTCGAAAACCAATATTTATTGCTGAAGAGGCTGTGCTAGAAAAAAATTTGCTACTGGTATAATACTTACTATCAATTTCAGCATCATTATTTTTTCTTGCTTTGGCATCTATAGCAACCATTTCTTCAAAATTGGCTTTTTTCTTTATTTTTAAGAGAGGTTAATCTTTTTTCTTTCATTATCTGTTAGTTGTGCTTTTTTTTTCTAAGGTATTAATTTCAGAATTTTATTTCAGTCTGTTGGGTTTGTAACCTTAGGATAAAATCAGACATCGAATCTGCTTTTTTGGATTTATTTAATGTCTCATTTGTAAAAGTAAGATTATAATCCTCTATTCGCTAAATCTTTACCATCAAGCTCAGCCAAGAAGACGTGCAGGATCATTATGTATCTCGTGGGCAGCGATAATATGGTCTAGGTTAATTTTATCGTTTTGGTTAAAAGTCTCGCCAGTATAAGAATCTTTTAATTCCCCATTTAATTTATGCTGCTTTCCTTCTCTGTTTGTATTTATATAGTTCTGATGTTTATGATAAGCATCTTTGTCATATTTTTCACGATTTTCATAATTGGATTTTTCAGTATCCGTAGCCCAAATATTTTCTCTCACATTATGTGTTGTATCAACATCACCACCTTTTTTTGTCTTTTTAATAATAAAAAATCTAAACCAAAAGATGTTACAAGGCTTTGAACAATCG
>NZ_MIIZ01001114.1:0-839 GCF_001743005.1 Shigella sp. FC1967
GAGCAAACCGGGCAAAGCAAAACCGAAGAGTGATACGGAGAAACAACCCCATAAACCAGAGGCAAAAGAGGATCTGTCCCCTCAGGACATTGCCAAAAACGCACCACCTTTGGCAAAACGACAATCCGTTACAAGCACTCAAGGATGTTGGGGGTGGACTGGGGGGACATCGACTTCCCGTTTGACGCATTCAACGCATCGGCAGAGACAACCAGCACTGACGCAACAAACTCAGAAATCCCAGATGTGGCAATGCCCGGAAAGCAAGAGGAGCAGCCAAAACAGGACTTCGTTCCACAAGAACAAAACTCCCTGCAGGGCGATGACTTTCCAATGTTCGGGGGTTCTGATGAACCGCCATCATGGGCGATTGAGCCGCTCCCTATGCTGACTGACGCACCAGAACAACCAACGCACACGCCAGAAATGCCGCATACGGACAACGTTAATCAGCATGAGAAGGACGCAAAGACCTTGCTCGTTGAGATGTTGTCTGGATACGGGGAAGCATCGGCGTTGCTTGAACAAGCGATCATGCCTGTTTTGGAAGGTAAAACGACGCTGGGCGAGGTCCTATGCCTGATGAAGGGGCAAGCCGTCATTTTGTACCCGGATGGCGCTCGGTCGCTGGGTGCGCCGTCAGAGGTTCTCTCGAAGCTGTCCCACGCCAACGCGATTGTTCCGGACCCGATTATGCCAGGTCGCAAAGTTCGTGATTTCAGCGGAGTGAAGGCAATTGTACTGGCGGAGCAGCTTTCAGATGCAGTCGTGGCGGCCATTAAGGATGCCGAGGCGTCAATGGGTGGATACCAGGATGCCTTTGAGCTCGTCTCTCCCCC
>NZ_MIIZ01001115.1:0-839 GCF_001743005.1 Shigella sp. FC1967
TGTTGCTTTATTCAATGATGTTTGAGTCTTACTTATCGGTATCTTTACTACCTCTGGATTTTGTAACAATGATTTAAGTTCGGATTCAGTAATTGTAAATTGGCTAGCATTTGAATTTCCAGAAAAATGACGTTTGATAACGTGCTCCCAACCAGCTTTTGAATCACCATTTTGGACATTTATACGGGACTGAGTGATCGGATTAGCTAAGTTACCTTTATCTATCGCATTAGGAGATCCATTTGAAATTTGATACTTGCCTACATTAATTTTCGAATCACTTGGCTTCCATGCGCCACTGGATGACTGCGAGGTTGGATTAGAAGGCAACTTTGTTGGTATACCATCACTCGCTTCTTTTATAAGTTTATTGGCCCCATCAAGATCGCCGGCTTTTAATAGTAATTTGGCTTCTTTCAGTGGTTTTGTGAATATTTTAGCAAAAGGCAATGTACCCGCAGCAGCTAACGTGTAATCAATCCAGCCATCAGCTTCAGCAAAACTTTTAAAATCACCGACCACTGGCACGAAATCAATTCCTAAAGAGGCTGCTTCTCTGAAGAATTTGTCTCGATCTTCTGCCATTTTTGCTGAGCATGCACCTGTGCTCATTCCTGCACAGTTTTCTTTCTTGTAATGCTCAATTTCTGCATTTATCCGTTCCTCTGCGACTTTCTGAGGTGTTTTACCCGCCACTTGAGCTTCAAGAAGATCACTGAGCGCATTATTCTCAACCGCATTTTTTCCCAGCTTGCGAGCCAGTAATTGCACCAGCCATATCACCGGTAGTCAGTCCACCAGCAAGACCAGAAGCCAATTGGCTCAGTGCGCTGACTTGC
>NZ_MIIZ01001116.1:0-821 GCF_001743005.1 Shigella sp. FC1967
TATTAAATAAAATCGCGATACTGCTCACAAATATTAATAAATACATATTTAATTGTCTTTTTTTTGACTAATATCTAATGTGATTGATGTAATCATTATATTTAAAAATACTTATTAATAATTATGAGGTTTTATGATGAAGAAAAATAAACTTATGGTATTTACTGCAACGTTATTATTATCATCAGCGGGTTTTATTTCAACAGCGTCAGCGGATGTGACATTAAAACATGGCTATATTGATGCGCCTCCTAGTAGAGCTTTCCTTTGTTCAGCAAAAGGAGGCAAGTTAAATAAAGATTGTGGTCCTGTACAATATGAGCCTCAATCTATTGAAGGACTTAAAGGTTTCCCTGACGGTGGTCCTGCAGACGGTGAAATTGCCAGTGGTGGAAAGGCAAATTTTTCTGCTTTAAATGCACAAAGTGCTGATCGCTGGCATAAAGTAGCAATGAAAAGTGGAGAAAATACCTTTAAGTGGACATTAACTGCAAAGCATAGCACTGCATCATGGCGATTCTTTATTACCAAACCAGGTTGGGATGTGAATAAACCGCTGACCCGTGCTGACTTTGATTTAACGCCATTCTGCCAACAAGATGATAATGGAAAAATACCCACAGAAACCGTAGAATTAAATTGTAATATACCAGAGCGTTCTGGTTATCAGATTATTTTAGGTGTTTGGGATATTGCGGATACAGGTAACGCTTTTTATCAAGTTATTGATGCTGATTTTAAAAAATAATCAATTTAACTCAATAGAAAAATTATTTAATATCAATAAATATATTATACTTAATCTTATTTTCTTTTTAATT
>NZ_MIIZ01001117.1:0-816 GCF_001743005.1 Shigella sp. FC1967
TCATCATAATTTATTTAATAAATATCATCCGATTAAATAAAAATTTTTTACAATAAATAAGTGTGACTTCTATCACTCTACATTTCTATTTTTTCTTCAGTATGTTTATATACAGAGATTAGAAATTAATAAATCAGACATTTATTTATATTGCTTAATAAATTAAGCAAATAGGCTTCTTATTATCAAAAAAACGAAATGCAAATAAATATGTGTTGTTACATATATTAAATGCGTTAAGGATATCATAATGATCCATGCTTTTATTAAAAAAGGGAGCTTTCAGGATTCCGTAAGCCTGATGATTATTTCCCGAAAATTAAGTGAAGCCCCTGAGGTGGAAGAAATTTCCGTCATGATGGGAACACCAGCGAATAAATCTCTTCTTGATGTCACCGGTTTCTGGCATGACATGTTTAACGAAGCAACACCGAATGACATTTGTGTTTCGATTAAAGCGGAATCAGACGATCCTGCCATTATCGATATGATTTCAACGGCATTAGAAGACGCACTTGCCGAAATTGCAAGTGGTCAAAAAGGTGGTAACAAATTAACGACAGTCCGTAGCTGGCGTACCGCTAAACAAAAAAATCCTAATGCCAATATGCTACTTATCTCTATTGCTGGTGAATATGCTGCTGAGTTAGCCGATACGGGGTTAGAAGATGGCTGTAACGTTATGCTGTTCTCTGACAACGTTTCTATCGCAGATGAAAAAAGCATTAAAAGAAAAAGCAGCGGCAAAAGGTTTGATTGTTATGGGACCTGACTGTGGTACAGCAAATATTGCAGGTGCTCCTCTTGCTTTCGCTA
>NZ_MIIZ01001118.1:0-816 GCF_001743005.1 Shigella sp. FC1967
CGCTGGGGCGTGTCATTTCGTTTCGGCTCCCCCTGTTTTTCCCTTTCTTCGCTGGACGCTCATCAGGATAAAAAACAAAAAGCCTACCGCCCTCGTTTTTACTCGGTTGGTCAAATCGCTTCTTGCCACAAAACAAGTTTTGTGACTTTCAGCGATTTCGCATCGTTTTTACTTGTCAGTTTGCACGATGTTAAAAACGCACTCAGAAGCCCGCAAAACCGTTCTAAACTTTCAGCGTAGATTTGGGTGTTTTTATAGGGTGATCGTGTCTTAAAATCGTTTCGAGGGGCTTTAATGGGGATGAACGGGCGGTTTTTGCTAACTAACTCGCCCGTTTAACATAAAAGGGATTGTATGAATCAATTTTAGCTAGAGTTTAAGGTTGTTCAAATTAATGTACAATGATTACACTGTATAAATAACCAGGTATAGCATGTATGGAAAAGCACTTTATCAATGAAAAGTTTTCACGAGATCAATTTACGGGGAATAGAGTTAAAAATATTGCCTTTTCAAATTGTGATTTTTCAGGGGTTGATTTAACTGATACTGAATTTGTTGATTGTAGTTTTTACGACAGGAATAGCTTGGAAGGGTGTGATTTTAATAGAGCCAAACTAAAAAACGCTAGCTTTAAAAGCTGCGATTTATCAATGAGTAATTTTAAAAACATTAGCGCCTTAGGTCTTGAAATTAGTGAGTGTTTAGCTCAAGGAGCTGATTTTCGAGGGGCTAATTTTATGAATATGATAACTACAAGGTCATGGTTTTGTAGTGCTTATATAACCAAGACAAATCTTAGTTACGCTAATTTTT
>NZ_MIIZ01001119.1:0-811 GCF_001743005.1 Shigella sp. FC1967
TTTTTAATGTGTTTCGTATCTCTTCATCCTGGATGTCATTGACATCAAAGCTGGTAGCGACAGCCTCACTTCCAATACCACAGAGAACGTAACCCCGGCCATCATGACCAATTTTAAGAGGCACAACGGGAAGTGGTGTATTGGGACACACTCCAGCAATGCCCGGAGAAATAATTGGCCCCCCGCGAGGAATAACCCAGTTACCGATAAACCCCCAATCAATTTGCGTCGAGATGGCATCAGGCTGGTATTGCTCACCCCAAAAGTTGATTGCTGCCTGCTGATGCTGTTTACCGGCATAGTAGATATATCCGGCCATAATAAGCACGGAGAGGACAAACATAATTGCCAATTGGCGCAAGACTCTTGCGATAAAACTTAAACTCATAGGTATTGTTCTCTTAATTCAACGCTCCCCCGCCCACTGTTGCTATGGCTGGGTTAATCCAAAATCCATCAAAGCCGGTGAACATTTCCGCCTGGGTACGAATGTACTCAAGAATGATGTCACAGGCGATCCAGCGCCGGTTATTCCTTTCTGCGGCCAACCCGCTCTTATTCGACCCACTGAACGGATCAACAACAAGGTCGCCCTCTTCCGTCAGAAAGCGGATAGCCATCTCAGGTATGTCTGTTGGGAACATTGCCGGGTGCGGTGGCAACCCCAGTTCTCTAGCGATTCTCCGAAGCTCCAGCGTATCCGCACAACGGTGGCCGCGCTGGATAACGTTTTTCGGTATCCGTCCTTCCGTGACATTAGAGAATGCGTTCCCTCTCAGTCGATATGCCCCGTCACCATAACTGACCACTC
>NZ_MIIZ01001120.1:0-14302 GCF_001743005.1 Shigella sp. FC1967
GCGTTGTTTATTCGCGGATTCAATGATTGCTTGAGCTTCTGCTTTTGCTTTCGCTAGCTGGTCGCCTGCATCGGCTTTCGCTAAATCTAAGTCCTTTTTTAGCTCGTTCTGCAGATGATAAACCGTCAGCAATTTCTTTTTTGACGTTTTTTCAATGGGCCGCCATAATTGGTGGCCATACAAATTTCATACAGAACAAAACAAACAGGACAAATGCGACGGCCTGGCCGAGGATTGTTGCATTTAAATTCACAGCACAATACCTCTTTCTTGGTTATTAACTAACTTGATGCTTTTGCTACTCATTGCCAACATTAGGCAACAGCAAACATCACGTAAAGGCCCAGACCCACAGCAATCATTGGGATGGCGTCAACCAGACCCATAACGATAAAGAACTGTGTACGCAGAAGAGGGATCAGATCAGGCTGACGAGCAGCACCTTCTAAAAATTTGCCTCCGAGGATTCCGATACCGATTGCAGCACCGATTGCAGCTAAACCCATCATAATAGCGGCAGCCATGTACAGCAGATCCATACTCAGGTTTTCCATGACAGTCTCCAGTTTGTTTCAGTTATTTCTTCAAAGAGTTAATAATTAATGTTCTTCAGATGCCATCGACAGATAGACAATCGTTAGAACCATGAAAATAAATGCTTGTAACGTAATAATCAGTATGTGGAATATTGCCCAAGGAAGGCTTAATAACCACTGTGACCACCACGGTAACAGACCAGCAATAAGAATAAAGATCAGTTCACCCGCATACATGTTACCAAACAGTCGAAGACCGAGGGAAACAGGTTTTGATAGCAGGCTTACCCCTTCCAAGATTAAGTTGATAGGAATAAAAATTGGGTGATTAAAAGGCTGTAAAGTCAGCTCTTTTGTAAACCCTTTTATGCCTTTCATCTTAATGCTATAGAACAGGATCAGGATAAATACACCAATTGCCATCGATAGAGTAATACTCACGTCCGCAGTCGGAACGATGCGTAACGCAGGTAACCCTAAGATGTGTTCACCGATATAAGGGATGAAGTCGATTGGTAATAAATCCAGGGCATTCATTAACAGCACCCAAACGAACACAGTCAATGCCAAAGGTGCAATGACCTTGCTCTTTCCGTGATACATATCACGAACACTGCTATCAACGAAACCGATGATCATTTCTACTGCAGTCTGGAATTTTCCCGGTACGCCACTGGTTGCTCTTACTGCTACTTTTCTAAACAGCCATAGGAATAATGCGCCCATCAGTACTGAAAAGAAAAGTGAGTCAATATTTAACACCCAGAATGATGGCGCATTTTCAGCATGGGGATTGACCAACTCGAAAGTACGCAGGTCCAACTGAAGGTTATTCAGATGGTGGCCTATGTAGTCTCTAGTGGTTAATGCTTCTCCTGATGCAGACATGATGCCAATTACCCTTTTGTTGTTAAAAACGCTAACCGTTAATGACGGCTGGTGCAACGACCTGCATAACAAGCACCGCTAAGTAGGTCATGACCAGTGGTGCAAATGCCGCTTTAAACACTCCTAAAGCAACAATCAGCAAGGCTATTGATAATATAACCTTCAACCCTTCACTGAAAGCAAAAAGCCAGTTTATGCGAACTGGAGCTTCTTCTTCGTTGACTTTTTGTAAGCGCATTAACAAAAGAAAAGCCATATTGGGTAACCAACATGCTAACCCGCCTAAAAAAGCCGAAAAACTCCAGTCTGTACTCTTTAAGTAGAAAACCGCACTGAGAATAACAAAAGTCATAAACTGCAAAAATAACAGTTTCAGTGCAACTTTCCCGTTGTAGAGGGAGACAGACATGACGTTTGTATTCTCCAGACTAGCTATCGTAAAAGGTATTACTGAATGATGTATCAAACTGTCTTTGCTATAAAGTGTCAAGTGACAAAAACGAGCAAATTATACGGGGCGTGGCAATGAATTCAATCAATAAGTAGCGAAAAAGTGAAGATTAATTTAAATTTCTTACCAAGGTTCCATTTATGAAAAATGATTAAGAACAAAAAAGAATAAAAAATAATAGTGCTGAACAAAATAAATAGCGTGACATTCATCACAAATATAAAAAGTATAAATAAAGCTTATTTCATAAATTATATAATGGGGTTAACAAATAAAGCCCCTTTTTATGAACAATTTAGTGGCAATTGAAAAATAATTAACCGAATTTCAATTAAATAAATTCAATATTTTTATAATGCACAGAATTATTAATTTATTTTGGAAATAAAAAGAGAAAAACTCAGGTTACAAAGAGAATTAAAGAAAAAGATAATAAATTGTTAATTTATTGTTTTATTAAAGTGAATTTTAATGTTTCTCATAAATCCCCATAAAACAAATGGCGATAACATTGTAAATATTATCGCCAGAGCACAAAAAATAGAAAAAAGGAATCAATAAGACACAAGATATTTGATTAAATAATCACCAAATGTCTTTGTTCATTCAATTCAGGTATCGATAAGCGAATCACTTCTTCAGGTATTTTTAATCCATTATCAGCAAGTTCATCTAACTCTTCTTGATGAATTTGTCCTTTCAGTGCATAAAAACGACCGTGTTCTTCAGTCACTAAATGAGAGCACCAAGAGAGCATATCCTTCATAGAGGCAAATGCTCGGCTAATAACGCCATCAAAAGGTTTCTCTGTTTGGTATTCTTCAACACGGTATTGAACTGGCTCGATATTATTAAGTCCTAATTCGTGCTGAACTTGCTTCATAAAGCGAACACGTTTACCTAAGCTATCCAATAAGACAAAGTGATGATCGGGACGCATTATCGCTAGTGGAATACCAGGCAATCCAGGCCCAGTTCCCACATCTATAAATCTTTCACCTTCAAGATATTGGCTTACAATAATGCTATCCAGAATATGACGGATAAGCATTTGCTGTGGATCTCGCACGGATGTGAGGTTATAAGCTTTATTCCATTTATCAAGCATAGCAACATAACCCGTGAGTTTTTCAGCTTGAATGTCTGTAAGCTCAATATTGGCTTGCTTAGCCAGCTTTTTTAGCCGATTAAGTAAGTCATTCATGATGCACTCCTGCGTAATAGGCCTTGTTTTTTCAACCAAACTAATAAAATGGAAATAGCAGCAGGCGTGACACCAGAGATCCGTGATGCTTGTCCGATCGATGTTGGTTTGTGATCGTTAAGTTTCGCAATAACTTCGTTAGATAATCCGCTAACTTGTTTATAGTCCAGATCAATTGGTAACGCGGCATTTTCATTGCGTAGTTGTTTTTCGATCTCTTCTTGTTGGCGACTAATATAACCTTCGTATTTAACTTGGATCTCAACTTGTTCAGCGGCTTGTGGTTTTGAATCATCAATACCTGGCGCAAACCGAGTGATATTTTTCAATATATCGTAAGTCATTTCAGGGCGGCGTAATAAATCTTCACCATTAGCTTCTTTGGACAATGGTGTATTTAGCAATTCATTGATTTCTGAAAGATTATCAGCTTGAGGGTGAACCCAAATATTTCTTAAACGCTGACGTTCTTTTTCAACTAGTTCAACTTTTTCACTAAATTGAGCCCAACGAGTATCATCAACCATGCCTAATTCACGACCAATTTCAGTGAGACGTAAGTCAGCATTATCTTCACGCAGCATCAAGCGATATTCAGCACGAGAAGTAAACATACGGTATGGTTCTTTTGTACCAAGAGTACAAAGATCGTCAACTAATACACCAATGTATGCTTGATCACGACGAGGGAACCAACCTTCTTGATCGAAGGCGTAACGTGCCGCATTAAGCCCAGCAAGCATGCCTTGAGCCGCTGCTTCTTCATAACCAGTAGTACCGTTAATTTGTCCAGCAAAGAACAATCCATTGATAAATTTACTTTCTAGTGTTTGTTTTAGATCTCTTGGATCAAAGAAGTCATATTCAATGGCATAACCAGGTCTAATGATCTTCGCATTTTCCATACCTTTCATGGAATTTACGATCTGCATTTGAACATCAAAAGGTAAGCTTGTTGAAATACCATTAGGGTAAATTTCATTACTTGTTAAACCTTCAGGCTCTAAAAAGATTTGATGTGAATTACGATCAGCAAATCTCATCACTTTATCTTCAATAGATGGGCAATAACGAGGGCCTATTCCTTCGATGACACCCGCATACATTGGGCTACGATCAAGGTTATTACGAATAACATCATGCGTTTTTTCATTTGTGTATGTGATATGGCAAGGCATCTGTTCAGGATGTTGATCCACATTACCTAAAAATGAGAAAACCGGCATTGGTGTATCACCCAGCTGAACCGCTAATTGGCTAAAATCAATGGTTCTTGCATCAATACGCGGTGGTGTCCCTGTTTTTAAACGACCTACACGTAGAGGTAATTCACGTAGTCTGTGTGATAATGAAACTGATGGTGGATCACCTGCACGACCACCACTGTAATTTTCTAAACCAATATGGATTTTTCCATCAAGGAAAGTACCTACGGTTAGAACAACCGATTTAGCACGGAATTTTAAACCCATGCGAGTAACAGCACCTGTTACTTGGTCATTCTCAACGATGAGATCTTCAACTGGTTGTTGGAAGATCATTAAATTAGGTTGATTTTCAAGACTTGTACGAACAGCTTGGCGATAAAGAACACGATCAGCTTGTGCTCTTGTTGCTCTTACAGCTGGACCCTTACTTGCGTTAAGAGTTCTAAATTGGATCCCTGCATGGTCAATAGCGGTTGCCATTAATCCACCCATGGCATCGATCTCTTTTACCAGATGCCCTTTACCAATCCCACCAATCGCTGGGTTACAAGACATTTGGCCCAAAGTATCAATATTGTGGGTCAGTAATAGGGTTTGACGCCCCATACGAGCTGCAGCCATAGCGGCTTCTGTACCGGCGTGACCACCACCGATGACAATGACGTCAAAGTGTTCTGGATAAAACATGTGTGAACCTTAAATGTTACGAATGCTGAATGTGTTGCATTGGGAAAACGAATTCTACTCAACTTTTTGACAGATACAAGCGAGCAGATCCGCAGGTAATTATTTAAAGATCTTTTTATTTAAAGATCTCTTTATTAGATCTTTTATTAAGGAAGCGATCCTCTGTGGATAAGTGGATTTTCTATTTAAAGATCATAAAAGTGTAAAGGATCATATACTGTGAATGATCCGTGATCTATCTGCTGATAAGCTGGGATCAAAATGACGACTTATACACAGCTCATTTCTTGATATTACCTTATACAATGGATAACTACGGGTTAATCCCTGCTTTTAAGCAGAGTTATCCACATTCGTTTGCTTGTTTTTTGTACAAATTAAAGTAAATTTTTCCAAGATGCTATCCATTCTTCTGCTGGATCTTCTGGAATGTCGTACTTTTGAATATCAATTTCGAGACGATCACCTAGTCGAGTCGCTCCTTTTTCCACTAGTTTTTGATCTAATGTTCTGATCGCACCACAGAAAGTGTCATATTCACTACTTCCAATGCCGATCGCACCAAAGGTGATATGACTAAGATCAACGGAGTCTGATGATATTTCGTTAGCAAAAGGCAATAGGTTGTCAGGAATATCACCAGCACCGTGCGTGGAGGTAACTACGAGCCAGATCCCTTCATTAGGAAGATCATTAAGCGAAGGTCCATGGTGTAAATCAGTCTCAAAACCTTCTTCAGATAAGATCTCTGCAAGGTGTTCTGCGACATATTCAGCACTACCCATGGTACTGCCACTAATTAGAGTGACTTTTTTCATTAATGATCTCCTTATGTTCAAGACGCGCTATTGTACGCTGTGAATCACTTGGGATCTACCTGTGGATAATGTGGTTATAAAAAAAAAATAAGAATTTACCCTTATGGCTTGATCGTCCTTATTATCGGGTTTTGCAATGAGATCAATGTTTCTGTTGATTGAATTTCATCAATTGTCTGAATTTTGTTGATAAGTACGTCTTGTAGCGCTTCTATACTTTTACACATTACCTTAATAAAAATGCTGTATTGTCCTGTTGTATAGTATACCTCTACGACTTCATCTAACTTATCTAACTTGTCTAATGCCGTGTGGTAATCTTTTGCACTTTTTAAAATGATGCCAATAAAGCAACAGACATCAAAACCTAATTGCTTTGCACTGATATCAACACGTGTTCCAGTAATAATTCCAGCTTGCTTCATTTTCTCTACACGAACATGAATTGTGCCTGGGCTTACTTCGAATTTTTTAGCTAATTCAGCGTAAGGTGTTCTCGCATTGGCCATTAATGCGTGAAGTATGTCGCGATCGAGATTATCGATCTGATAAATATTGTCCATAAACTCCTCCTGTTTTTAACGATAATACATTTTTACATCGATATTTTTAACGATTTAAAACAAGCAAGGCTATTTTTGATGAGATATATTGAATTTAGTACCCATTTTGTTGCTTAATCTATATCAGCGAAACACAACATCACCACTAGGGATATAAAAATGGAAAAATCATTCATCCAGACTCAACAGCAAATTAGCTTTGTTAAATCATATTTTTCTCGCCTTCTGGAAAAAGAATTAGGACTGATTGAAGTTCAAGGACCGATCTTAAGTCGCCTTGGTGATGGAACTCAAGATAACTTGTCTGGGCATGAGAAGGCGGTACAAGTTAAAGTCAAATCTTTACCAGATTCTACCTTTGAAGTTGTCCATTCATTAGCAAAATGGAAACGTAAAACATTAGGTCGTTTTGGATTTAGTTCTGGTCAGGGGCTTTATACACATATGAAAGCGTTACGACCAGACGAAGATCGCTTAACTCAGATCCACTCTGTCTATGTTGATCAGTGGGACTGGGAAAAAGTGATGGAAGCTAAGGATCGAACTGTTCCTTATCTTAAGCAGACTGTGGGTAAAATTTATCAGGCAATAAAAGAAACTGAAAAAGCCGTCAGCGAAGAATTTGGTCTGGTACCGTTCCTGCCAGATCAAATTCATTTTATCCACACTGAAGAGTTATTGCGTCGTTACCCTGATCTTGATGCTAAAGGTCGTGAAAAAGCGATAGCAAAAGAATATGGTGCCGTTTTCTTAATTGGTATTGGAGGAAAACTTTCAAGTGGTGAATATCATGATGTCAGAGCGCCTGATTATGATGACTGGACGACACCAAACGAAGAGGGATTTGAAGGTTTAAACGGTGACATTATTGTGTGGAACCCTGTTCTACAAGATGCATTTGAGTTGTCATCAATGGGAATTCGTGTTGACCCTGAAACCTTAATGCGTCAGTTAACATTAACCGACGATACTAAACGTTTAGAGCTTGATTGGCATAAAGCATTAATGCATGGGGATATGCCTCAAACTATTGGTGGTGGTATTGGTCAATCACGTTTAGTGATGTTACTGCTACAAAAAGAGCATATTGGACAAGTACAATGCGGTGTATGGGAAAAAGATACCCGTTTAGCTTTCGCCGATATGCTGTAATTATTGTCGCCAGCGTCGAAGTAAACGACTTTTTAATCCAGTGTCAAAACGCCATATATGGTCAAAGATTTTCATGATGCTGGGTTTACCATAATTGGATAGGGTAACCGCATGGAAGCGATTGTGCTGTTGCTGTTGGCTTTTTTTGATTTTGTTGATTAGGTTTTCGGGTAACCTTTGGGCGACAAAGTCAGAAATAACAACAGCATCAGCATCTTTCCATTCTGGGCTATTTAGTTTATTTGCGACATTATCTAAACAGGCACTTAAGTCCGTCCCTCCTCTAAATGATTGATTCAAAAACTTGATAAGATCTTGCAGGCCATTAGGCGATGACAATTGATAATGCACCGTTTCAGTAGAAAACAACATCACATGACATGAACGATTATCAGCTAGCGCTATTTTCATTAATGCTAACCCAAAAGCTTTGGCACACTGTTCGTTAAATCCGCCCATCGAACCTGATGTATCAATACATACAATAAAAGGCCCTCTTGGTCTTTCTTCATCATGATGATGAGTTACGGGTCGCAATACAGTACGTTCTTGCCAATTATCACCTTGTAATCGATAGGTATTTAGCTGTTTTTCCACCAGCTTTCGATAAAACTCATATTCGATTTCATTAATACCTAATAAAGCGAGTTCTGTGGGAAGTAAGCGTAAGATATCATCACTGAGTCCTATTCCATTAACTTGCTCTGGTGTTGTATCAGGCGCTTTTTCAACAATAGTTACAGGTTCAAAAATAACACTCTCTTCTGGAAGCGATTTAGCTGTTTTGCTACGACCTAGCAAACTGGCGAGCTTATGTAACTCCGGTTGTTGATCAAGAAAGTCGCTATAACGTTGAATAATTTTCTCATCAAAAGGCGTTTTTGTTAAAACACCTTTACTCATATCCCATAAACGCCCTGCGGCACGCTCATTTTCTGAAAATGTATGACTTAGGCTTCCACTTAACGCTAAACGTTCCTGAAGCTCAGCAAGGAGTTGCTCTTGTTCTTGGTCAAATAGGGCTTTGTGTAATGCCGTGACTTGGAAAATTAAACTTATCCGCCAGTGTTGAATAAACAACGCTTGTTGAGCGGGTGAAAAAGGCTTATTAATTTTAATTAGCTGTGATGCTTCTTCAGTAAAAGAGGAGTCTAGCTTGTTTAATTCAGCCAGTATTTGCTCTACTTGTTGATTAAATATGGCGTTACCTAATGATTGTGTTTGTTGATAAAGGGCGAATTCATCAGCGATCATTGTAGGTACTAATGTTTCTTTTACTCTTTGCTGTAAGCTCTTTTTCCATTGGTGGATATCTTTAAGTAAGGCTTTTTTGAGTCTTGGATGTTTTTCAAAAAATACCGCTAATTGAGGCGATGCGAGTATAGCAATAATAACTTCCTCAATAAGTTGCCCTTCATTTATGGCTAAAAGCATATCTAATGTTGAAAGTGTCAGCATAATATCATTACTTTATTTGGCTTTTTAATTGCGATAGTTTTTCATTAAGCTGAACAAAACTTTGCTCGATGGAAATAAGCCAATCATTATCAATAAATAAATTAGGTTGATGATGATTAAATTTTTTCCTGCTCACCATAAATTTCTTGTGTTAGATCTTTTAACTTATCTTTCCACTCGTTGTTATCTTCAATAGGAACCGTTGGCGCTGTCTCTTTCTGTTGATAAAGAGATGTTGTTCGACGACTTACATCCAAAATTTCTAATACACCATCTTGGCGTATTTGTGCGTTAATTGATTGCGGGAAACCAATACCATTTAAAACGTGCTAATAACTCCCCCCCTTTAGCCAAAAAGTTTTCTAATGCTTTTTGCTCAATAGTAATAAAGTTAACCTGAATACTATGGATATGGAGAGGGATGTGTAAAAACAGAGTGAATTTATCAGCCCGCATTTTATCTGATAGGCTAAAATGTGTATTTCGTCCAAACATTCCACTTTGTTTTTCGAAACGAAACGCCTGTTGATCTTGCTTATTTCTTGTCGATTGCATCCACTCAGCCCATAAACTTTCTGTTTTTCTTATCAACTCTAGCTGGTGGTAGGCTTGTTCTGTTAAAAGGTTTTGTAATAACTTATCTAATAATGCAAATGATGCTTGGTCATGCCACAGGCAATCTTTTAATAAAATAAGATCTAATGGTGAAATAACACTACGACCATTAAAAAAGGCACTTGCTTGTAAAAGACGTACTGCTTTTTTCCAACGTCTATCTGAAACATAAGGTGCAACATCACTTTTATCTAAAGACTCACGAAGTTGATAAATTAAATCAAATATGTGGTCATCTAAAGTGACCTTTTCTAATTCTGATTGCCAGCGTGAGAATTCTTCGGTAGTAATTTGGATATGTTCTGGAATATGAAAAGAGCCCACTTCTTTATTAACAAGTAATGCGCGGAAGTTTTTTCTTATCCTGGACTTTTGTTAACCAAATACGAATAAGCATTCGGTCATATAGTGCTTCAAGACTGCTGTCTGAATCAGGTAGCTCATTAGAGGCTGATACTAATAAGCGCATTGGAATAGTGACTTCTGCTTCCCCATTTCTAAATTTACGTTCATTAATTGCTGTTAATAACGTATTAAGAATAGCGGGTCCTGCTTTCCATATTTCATCAAGAAAGACAACTTCAGCATCTGGTAAATATCCCTCAACCAAACGTTGATATTTACCTTCATCTTTTAAGGCTTGAATAGATAAAGGACCAAAAATTTCTTCAGGGGTTGAAAAGCGTGTCATGAGGTATTCAAAAGCGTTAGCCTCTTTAAAAGCTTCTTTCATTCTTCTTGCTATTAAGCTTTTAGCAATACCAGGAGGGCCTAGTAAGAAAACACTCTCACCACTTAGTGCTGCAAGTAGACAAAGGCGGATAGCTGACTGTCGTTCATAAAGTCCTGTTTCAAGATATTGGCTAAGTTGTGAAATCCGCTCTGCAAGTTGCATAACCACTCCTAATAATGGGGACTTATTTTTATCATCATCCTGAAAGTACCAGAAAAGGATTGTTGATATATAGTCAAACATTCTATTAGCACACTAATTGTTTATAACAAAAATCGATTCAGCTTCCTACTGCTTATTTTTGGTTCTTTTTTGTTTTACTAGCGAAACGTTTCGATAGTGATCACGTTTTTTCATTAATGTTGCTGAGATGATCGGTTTAACATATTGAATACCCCATTTATGCCGTACATCTAGAATTTATTATTGAGAGTAAGGAAAAATCATGGAAGCGAAGAAACTTGTGATTTTAGGTAGTGTTAATGCAGATCATATTCTTAATGTCGCCCATTTTCCGCTTCCTGGTGAAACCATTTCAGGTAACCAATTCCAAATGGTATTTGGCGGTAAAGGTGCTAATCAGGCGGTTGCTGCTGGGCGTTGTGGTGCTAATATTTCATTTCTTGCTTGTTTAGGGAGTGACGATATTGGTAAAAAAGCCAAAGCTCAATTAATGACAGATAACATTGATACAGATAGCATTGAGTTAATTGATGATGTAGCAACAGGTGTTGCGCTGATTTTTGTTAATCAACAGGGAGAGAATGTTATTGGCATTCATGCTGGTGCTAATGGACGATTAGATACAAATTATGTTCAGCGCCATCGAAATATTATAAAAGAAGCTGATGCTCTGTTAATGCAATTAGAATCGCCACTTGATTCAGTATTGAAAGCTGCTGAAATTGCTAAACAAGAAAATGTGCAAATAATATTAAACCCTGCGCCTGCCCAAGCATTACCTGATGAGCTGTTATCACTTGTCGATATTATTACTCCAAACGAAACAGAGACTGAATATCTAACTGGAATTAAAGTGATTGATGATGAAAGTGCTCAGCAAGCAGCGGATGTATTACATGATAAAGGTATTAAAACGGTTCTTATTACATTAGGAAGTCGTGGCGTTTGGGTGAGTGAACAAAATAGTAAAGGTTGTATTGTTCCTGCATTTAAAGTGAAAGCTGTTGATACTATCGCGGCTGGAGATACATTTAATGGCGCACTGATCACCGCTTTATTAGAAGGACAATCAATGATGCCTGCGATTAAGTTTGCTCATGCGGCAGCTGCTATTGCTGTTACTCGAGCAGGCGCTCAACCATCCGTACCATGGCGTCATGAAGTAGATACTTTTTTAGCTTCATCCTTATAATTTTTATAGATAAAGAAAAAGAGAGCATGTGCTCTCTTTTTAGTTTGAATAAAGCTATCAGGCTTTTTTCTTTTTATTAGTTAGATTATCGCCATCATGTTTATTAAGGAGTAAAAATACAAAAGAAGAAAGCAATGTAATGATACCAACAGTAATAAAAGTATAATGAAAGTTATCAACTGTAGTGCCCACTTTCTCTGTCTCAAAATATCCTAAAATAGATGCACTCACTGCAATACCAAAACTAATTGCCAATTGTTGGGTGACAGCTAAAACACTATTTCCTGAGCTAGCATTGTTGTCTGTTAAATCAGCCAATGAAATGGTATTCATTGATGTGAATTGTATAGACATGACCACACCTAATAAAAAGAGTGGAATGACAAGATAATAAATAGACATATCAGGCGATTGTAGTGAAAACTGAGCGATCATCAGCCCAATAATAATCGTAATAATAAAGAGTGTTCGGCGATAACTAAATTTCACTAAGATCTTAGTGACAAATGATTTTGCTAAAATAGAACCCAGAGCCATTGGTGCCATCATCATACCGGAAATAACTGCAGGGTAGCCAAAACCGACTTGCAACATAAGTGGCATTAAGAAAGGAATACATCCAGTTCCTAATCTTGTTGCAATATTTCCTACAATACCTACAGAGAAAGTTCGTGTTTTAAATATATTGAGGGGAATAAGAGGTTGCTGGTGGCGTCTTGCATGATTGATATATAAGCCTAGTAAAGAAAATCCACCTAAAATAACAGCAATAGGAATATATCGAGAGATATTTTTATCACCAAAAAAGATCAAGGCTAACAGAAAGCATCACTAAGCCAAATCCAAAGAAAATAAAGCCAAGTAAATCAAATTTACGTTTTGGCATAGTGAAATTAGGCATATGTTTTATGGCATAGAAAATACCTAATAAGCCAATAGGAATATTTATAATAAATATCCAATGCCAAGAGGCATAAGTAACTAATATTCCCCCTAGAAGAGGTCCTGCTATGGGACCTACCAATCCTGGCATTGTGACAAAATTTAGAATAGGAAGTAATTCGCTGCGCGGATAAGCTCTTAATAAAGCAAGGCGTGCAACTGGCATCATCATTGCACCACCTATACCTTGTATAATCCGTGAAATAACAAGAAAAGTAAGATTAGGAGAAAGTGCACATAATAAAGATCCACCTGAAAATAAAGAAACCGCAATAATAAAAATTTTACGTGTTCCAAATCTATCTGCTAACCAACCACTGACAGGGATTAATAATGCAACAGTTAAGGTGTAGCTGATAACAGCCGATTGCATGGCAAGAGGAGAATGATTAAGGCTTTTTGCTATGTCTGGTAATGCCGTATTAAGAATAGTTGCATCGAGAGCCTGCATAAAAAAAAGCCATTGCAGCAATCCAAGGCAACCCAGACATATTTTGGGCGGATTTCAACATGAAGCGTACACCATCTTTATTCTATATTTTGATTATCGCTATATTATAAACAGAAAATCTACAAAATTTGTATTAAAACTATTCAATCACTTGTTAATAAGATTAAACAGAGATCACGTGCCTTATTTCCATCTTTATCAATAATGGCTTGAACTATTTGATTATGTGTTTCTGGCTGAACGGTTTCGTTACCTACAATAAGATCGAAATACTTTTTGTAAGCAGAAAGAAATAATGAGCCGAAAGAGGCAAAGAATGGATTGCCACTTGCTTGATAAATAAGATAGTGAAATTGAGTATCGATATCTAACCAATGTTGTCTATCAAAATTCTCATCAAGTAACTGCATTTCTCTACCAAATAACGCAAGAGACTGTTTTTGGCTTTCTGTTGCATTAAATGCAGCTAAATAACAGGCTTGAGGTTCTATTGCTAAACGAACGTGATGAAAATAATGGCTGACCTTATTAAATTCACCACTGTCTATCCACCAATTAAGAAGATCATTATCTAATAGATTCCAATTTTGCATTGGAGTCACTCGAGTACCTATTCTTGGGCGAGGCAAAAGCATTCCTTTAGCAGCAAGCATTTTTATTGCTTCTCGGATAACTGTTCTGCTGACGGAGAGTAATTCTGCTAATTCTATTTCTCCTGGTAACAAAGATTCAGGTTCATAATGGCCAGAAAGAATTTGTTTACCTAATTTTTCAGCAACTATATAAGAAAGATTTTTCTGAGAAGCTGAACGTTGTTCGCTAAATTGCATAATAAAGGTTACCTATACCATAGTTTATTTTCTATCTTACGTGAGTCAGCTAGAGAAAGCTGTTCGGATTTCACGCTATCAGCATAAAGTTAGAGCGTTTTTCCTTGTTTTGTTGAAAAAAAAAAGCGAACGGAAAAAAAATTGAAATAAATACTTGCGCTAATCCGAGATCTCCCTATAATGCGCATCCACTGACCGACGATGAGCTGACAACAGCCACGAAGGACAGCGAAGAGAAAAGAAAAAAGTTTGAAAAAACTCTTGACTCTTCAGAGGAATAACGTATTATACGCCTCCTCGCAACAACGCAGAAGACCGGAAACGGCAGCGAATGTTGCACTGCTCTTTAACAAATTATCAGACAATCTGTGTGGGCACTCGCAGAGACGAT
>NZ_MIIZ01001121.1:0-807 GCF_001743005.1 Shigella sp. FC1967
CCCCCCAGTTCACACAGTCAATATCGCCATCGTTCTGATACATCTGCCATGCGAAATTTGCTGCCCCTAAAACAACTCCCCAAGCAAACTCTCCTGTCGGGTCGGTATTGGACATAGGGTTTCCATGCACATACCCGTAGGTGTTTACTCCATCGAATAGGCCAAGAGGGTCGCTGGTGATGTACCGCCCGGTATTCGGGTCGTAGTAACGACGCCAGTTGTAGTGGAACCCGGTCTCCGCGTCGTAATACTGTCCTGGGAATCGCAGGTTGAAGGTTGGCCCCTGGGTGGTGATGCTGGCCTTACCGAACGGGCTGTAGCTCGCCTTCCAAACCACTTGGCCGCTGATGTCGGTCAGTGCCTTCGGGGTGCCAAGGTGATCGACGTGGACTTGGTAGGTCTGTCCTGATTGAACAAAGCTCAAGGGTGTCCCATCGAGCCAGACATATTCCGCCAGCACGTCTCCAGTGGCCGCGTCCAGCTCCTCGATGAGGTTTCCTGCCAGGTCGTAAACGAACAGACGGATACTTCCATTCGCGGTCTTTGTTACACGCTGGTCCAGATGGTTGTAGGTGTAGCTTGCAGTCACTCCTGCTACCGTTGCGGCCACCAGCCGGTTCTGGCTGTCATAGGTGAAGGTATCCGTCCCCTGCTTAGTCAGGTTGCCATTAGCGTCATAGCTTCTGGAGGTTTGCCCGGCCTTCACCAACCAGTTGTTCATGTAGTTGATGGTGTAGCTCTGGCTCAGGCCATCGGTCGTGATCGAGGTCCTGTTGCCGGTGGCGTCATAGCCATAGCCCAAAACGC
>NZ_MIIZ01001122.1:0-799 GCF_001743005.1 Shigella sp. FC1967
AAAAATACCGTGTTCTCTTTGAAGGTATTGCGTGCTGGCCTTATTTACGAGCCACATCGACGCCGTTAAAAGAGCAGGGTATCAACGTGACTGCCACGGTTTATGCCACTGCGTTTGGTGTGATTTATCAAAACAGTGACGAGATGATGCGTGCTTACTCTTACGTCCCTAACTGTGTCTCTGTTGAGCGTGCTGCTGATATGCGTATTAACGTGAGCCGTCAGAATAAAGTTGATGGTGCGATTATTCACGTTAACCGTAGTTGCAAGCTCTGGAGTGGCATTATGCCTGAAATTGAGCGCCGTATTCGTCATGAACTTAAGATCCCTACTGTGACTTTTGATGGCGACCAAGCTGATCCTCGTGTTTTCTCTGAAGCGCAGTATGTCACCCGTGTTGAAGCATTGACTGAAATTATGGCTGCTAACAAAGCAGAAATGAAAAAGGGAGACATCTAATGAAAACATTAACGGAGTTGTTTGATGAGTTACAAGCCGTGGTGGATAACCCTGTTGCTCAATTAGAGGGTTTTATTCGTCGTGGTAAAAAGGTTGTTGGCTGCTTCCCTGAATATACACCAAATGAAATTGTCTATGCGGCGGGTATGGTGCCTTTTGGTATTTGGGGCGCAGAAGGACGTGAGATCTCAGAAGCGAAGAAATATTTTCCTCCTTTCTATTGTGCGTTAGTGCTGTCTTCTCTTGAGATGGGATTGGATGGTGCGCTGAATAAACTGTCAGCAGCCTTAATTCCTTCTCTTTGTGACACCTTAAAATGCTTAGGGCAAAACTGGAAAGCG
>NZ_MIIZ01001123.1:0-775 GCF_001743005.1 Shigella sp. FC1967
CCGTGGCAGTCACGTTGATACCCTGCTCTTTTAACGGCGTCGATGTGGCTCGTAAATAAGGCCAGCACGCAATACCTTCAAAGAGAACACGGTATTTTTCTTCACCGCGGTAAGTTGATTTTTTTCTCTTTGATATTTTGTTCCATCTCTTCACACAGTTGTTCAAAAGCCAGTGCGGCTTCTAATTTTCCGCGCGCACAAACAGCAACAGCCATGTGATTAAACAGATCAAAACCATTCATTGGAGACGGCTCATATTGGCAATATTCTGCCGCTTTTAACCATGCTCGCCCTGTACGTTGTGAGATCTCACAGACTTCTTTAAATTTCTCTTCTGAGAACACCTTGCCTGTGACTTTTTCGAGTTGTTTGATGGCATCATCAAATTGCGCTTGAACATATTTCACCGTGACATCATCGGTGTCGTAGTCATTTTTATAAGGAATATCGATAAGGATCATCGGGATATTCAACTCATAAGCGATATTTTCATACCATTTGATCATACAGTTACAGATGTTGTTACAGCACAGTAAGAAATCTGGCTGTGGCATATCCATCTCTTCACACTGTTTAATATCCATATAAGAAAGGCTGATACGAGCATAAGCACAGATATCGTTGGAATATCCCATGCTTTCTGCATGCTCACACATTTTTAACCCTGCACCTTTTGCGGCAATTGCAGCAGCTTGGTTTTCAGGATAAACCACACATAAACCTAATGTTTCAGCAATTTCTTGAGGGAAGTTAGAAGCACACCACCCTATTTTTT
>NZ_MIIZ01001124.1:0-768 GCF_001743005.1 Shigella sp. FC1967
CTGCTTTTCATCCTGAGCTTGAGTTCGCTGATGAAGCTGAGTTGCTTCGACCAGTTGAGCGAAAGCCTGACCATGAAGAGCTGGAGGATTTTTACTTTTAACCCACGGGGGCCGCTCTTCCTGATGGGAGACGGTCCTCCATTCTCAAAGGAGAAGACCATGAAAGATCACAGTCAAACGATTGTGTTCCCTGGGAACAATGTTGAATCACTTGCTGAGGCTAACGCCATGTTGAGCGCTGTGTCGGAAGATGCACGTAAAGCCAGCAATACGGAAGACAAGCGTGACCTTGAATCGCTTCAAGGCTGGCTGGAAGAGAACATCAATTCTCAACTGGCAGGCGTGAAGTAACTATGACTGTAACCCCACTGGGGGCTTCATGCCCCTGTGGGGGCATGGTGCCCGTAAAAGGAGTCACCATGAACGCAGTGAAGATGATCCAGAAGGAAAACCAGCTTGAGCTGCCGCTTTTCTTCCTGGATGAAGAGCCGAAGACCGCAGAAGTCATTCCATTTGAGCCAAAGCCCGAATGGACTGATGATGAGGTAAGGCAGTTACGTGATGGGCTTTTATGGCATAGCCTTAGAGTCCTTGCTGATGGTCGAGCGGGAAGTGAAATCAAGCAGGAAACGATGGCTTGGGTGATGTCCGATCAGGTACATCCATTCTCATTTGTGGTCTGCTGCGATGAAGCAGGTTACGATCCATCTGGAGTAAGGGAAGGCGTGAAGTCTATCCTAAACCGCTTAGCGCGGGTTAAAGCGGGGG
>NZ_MIIZ01001125.1:0-767 GCF_001743005.1 Shigella sp. FC1967
TTTCATAGAACTTTCGGGTGTCCACGCCAAACCGGCTTGCGATACGGGTTACAAGAGATTTGTTATCAGACATGGTGTTTCTCCAATTCACGAATGAACGGTTTGGGGACACCATGACCCCCTCGGGGCATTGGTGCCCCCGTGGGGTTCAGTAAGAGTTGGCGGTGTTACCCGCCAGCCAAGTGGTGCAGACGCATGAACGGGATGTCATCATCCCAGCCATCAGGAGCGGGACCGTAGCCTCCACCCATACCACCTTGCGGTGCTGATTGCTGCACAGGAACTGATTGCGTACCGGCTCCTGTACGTTGCCCTTGTTGGGGCGCTGCACGTTGAGAGTTGTCCTGAGGTGCATTTCCACGACCACCAAGCATCTGCATTTCAAAGCAGTGTACTTCGGTGGTGTAGCGCTCGATTTGTTGGTTGTCAGTCCACTTCCGGGTGCGGTTGCTCCCTTCGAGATAGACTTGGGAGCCCTTTTTCAGGTACTCACCAGCGACTTCCGCCAAACGACCTTTAAGCACAACACGGTGCCACTCAGTATGCTCTCTTTGCTCGCCAGATTGCTTATCGCGCCACGTATCCGTTGTTGCAACGTTAAAGTTGGCAACAGCAGTGCCGCTTGGCATGTAGCGAATTTCCGGGTCAGAACCGAGATTACCGACCAGAATTACTTTGTTGACGCCTTTAGACATCATGACCTCCAAGTTATTTGGAGAGGGCCAACGCCCCTTTCGGGGAGCAAGCCCCCGTAAGGGTTAAAAAAA
>NZ_MIIZ01001126.1:0-746 GCF_001743005.1 Shigella sp. FC1967
AGAATGTTCAACGTCACTAATGGTCAAAAAGTACACATTAAAACAGAAGGTGAGCGTAGCCTGATTTTTGATGAGGTCATTGTTCGTGTGAGTGAAAAAATTTGCTTTGGAATTTCATATCGATACTGATGAGGCGAATGCAGCAGGACTTCGTAACAACGATAGCGTTTTTTATTGTCAGCTAAGGCAATGAGGTGACGTAATGGACAATCAGTTAATTGAAAGGATAGTAGCTGAAATAGAAAGAAGAATGAAAAAATCGGTGTTGTTAGCGCTTACACCTGCACCGGGATACCAAGATGAAATCTGTCAACGTATCAACACGTTTTCTCATATTCGATTTTCTCTTTTTGTTACAACACAGGCACAAGTCAGTCATGATTTGTCGAAATGGCGTCATCTAGGAGATATGTATAACGCGAGTGAGTTTGATTACCAGCAATTATCGACTTACCACGCACTGTTTGTACCTTATTTTGATAAAAAGCTGGTGGGTGAAATTATTAATGGATTATTTATCAGTGAAGAAGGGAAGTTAATTCATTCTGCACTTGCTCAAAATATTCCTGTTATGGCATTACCTTATTTTTGCCAACCAGAAAGTGAATTAAATGAGATTTTAGGTTTAAATAAAAATAAAGAGTACAACCTGCTTATTCAGGAAAATATTAGCCGATTAAAATCAATGGGTATTATATTCCAACCTATAAATGATATTGAAGCTAATTTAATAAATTATGATGTTA
>NZ_MIIZ01001127.1:0-740 GCF_001743005.1 Shigella sp. FC1967
AAAAATCACCGAGGTATCGTTGTTCATGTTGTTCGTTATGACAGAGAAAAACAGCGTGTCATTTTTATGCTTGATGGTTGTGACGATCCGCAATGTGAACCCTTACAACGATTTAAAGAGAAGTACACACGTATTAAGTAATGAGGTGGCAAGATGAGTTTATTATTACTAAAAAGTCGCCCTTTAGTCGTTATTCCTGAATTAGCGGTACGTCTTGGTTTAAATGAGGCGATGCTGTTACAGCAAATTCAATATTGGCTAACTGAAACTACTTCAGGTGTTGAATATGACGGCTCACGCTGGATTTATAACACAGTCGAAGAGTGGAAGAATCAATTTCCTTTTTTCTCTGAATCAACGATTAAACGTGCTTTTACTAATTTGAAAAAGCAGGGCGTTTTACGCATCGAGCAAATCAATAAATCGAACCATGACCGTACTAATTATTATGCGATTAACTACGATCACCACTTGCTGACCGATGAGGTCAATATGACCCAATCGAACGGTGATAACTCATCTAATCGAACAGTTCAAAATGACCTTATCGATAAGCGCAAATTGAAACCTTCAAACGGTTCAAAATGCGCTGTTCTGAACGGGTCAAAATGGCCTGTTCTTACAGAGAATACAACAGAGATTACTTCAGAGAGTACAACAGAAACAGATCATTCGTCGCAGAATTCTGGCGAATCCAGCGACCAGCCGAAAAATGATTTTTTAACTCGTTATCCCGAAGC
>NZ_MIIZ01001128.1:0-740 GCF_001743005.1 Shigella sp. FC1967
AAAAGCGGATCGTTGAGTTGGAAGGCAAGCTGGAGGCGAAAGCCGCAGATCTGACCCGAGCACAGGATCACCTGGAGCAAGCTGAAAGCGAAAATCGCTCTTTGAGCCAAAAATTGGCAACTACAGAGGGTGAGTTGGAAGTGCAAAAAGGCAAGAGTATAGAGCAGACAGAAAAGCTCCGAGCCGCTCAGGAACAAAATACATCGTTGAAAGAGCAGCTCGAAAATGTACAGGCCAAACAGGCCCAATCACAGGACTCCCTTGCCACAGCCAAAGCTCATGGCGAATCCGCTGAACGAGAGTGCCAGCGCCTATCTGGAGAGGTAGAAAAGCTGGACGCCAAATTATCCAGCGCCGAAGCAGAAGCTCGCGCTCTTGTTCAAGACAAAGGCATGATGGCTGGTCAGTTGCAGGAAAAAGACCAGCAGGCCAAGAGCCTCGAACAAAGACTCAATGATGCACTGACCAAAATTTCTGGGTTGGAGCAAGAGCTCGTTAAAGCTGGTAAGGGAGGGAAAAAGAAAGAGGAAAACTGATGGCGCGAAAGGCTAAATATTCAGAAGAGTGGCGACACAGAGCTGCGGCTCTTCAAACCAAGATTGAGGAGGCTATGACACTAGCCGCCTCATCTATTGGCGACTATCGCTGGTTACACCGTCTCCATAGTTGGGTTACGGAGGTGGCTCAAGGTAAAGCCCCAGACTGGTGGACAGATCTGGATTGTGAAGTATCCCTCCCCC
>NZ_MIIZ01001129.1:0-726 GCF_001743005.1 Shigella sp. FC1967
AAAAAGGACTTAGATTTAGCGAAAGCCGATGCAGGCGACCAGCTAGCGAAAGCAAAAGCAGAAGCTCAAGCAATCATTGAATCCGCGAATAAACAACGCACTCAAATGATTGAAGATGCTAAAGCAGAAGCAGAGCAAGAACGTAGTAAGATCGTTGCACAAGCTCAATCCGAATTGGATGCAGAGCGTAAACGTGCTCGTGAAGAACTTCGTAAACAAGTCGCAATGCTGGCTATCGCAGGTGCCGAGAAAATTATTGAACGTTCCGTGGATGAAGCTGCTAATAGCGACATCGTTGATAAACTGGTCGCTGAACTGTAAGGAGGGAGGGGCATGTCTGAAATAGCAACGGTAGCTCGCCCCTACGCCAAAGCAGCTTTTGACTTTGCTGTGGAAAACCAGGCTGTCGATAAATGGCAGGTTATGCTGGCGTTCACCGCTGAAGTAGCACGCAATGAGCAGGTAACCGAATTACTTTCTGGTTCTTTAGCATCAGAAAAACTGGCTGACATTTTTGTTGACCTTTGTGGTGAACAATTAGATGGTCATGCTCAGAATTTAATTCGTGTTATGGCTGATAATGGCCGTTTATCAACGTTGCCTGAAGTATTGAGCCAATTTATTCAATTGCGCGCAGTACTAGAGTCAACGGTTGACGTTGAAGTAACTTCTGCCATTGAGCTAACTAAACAGCAGCTAGCTAACATTTCTGCAGCGATGGAAAAA
>NZ_MIIZ01001130.1:0-721 GCF_001743005.1 Shigella sp. FC1967
AAAAAACATCGTGGTGATGACAAGTGGGAATTAAACGTCATGACTGCTGATGAATTAAATGCAAAACATCAGGCAGAAGCAAACGCAGCCATTGAAATATTTACTAAGCATCTCGACATTGATGAAGACTTCGCAACTGTTTTAGTTGAAGAAGGTTTCTCTACCCTTGAAGAGTTAGTTTATGTGCCAATCAGTGAACTGCTGGCTATTGACGGATTAGATGAAGATACCGTTGAAGCTCTACGTGAAAGAGCAAAAGCTGCACTCACAACGATTGAGTTGGCTCAAAAAGAAAGCCTAGGCGATAACCAGCCAGCTGAGGACTTATTAGCTCTCGAAGGCTTGGAGCGCTCTTTAGCATTTGATCTAGCTGCCCGTGGTATCTGCACACTGGAAGATCTTGCCGAACAGGGTATCGACGACCTAACTGATATTGAAGGTTTAAATAGTGAGCGCGCAGGCGAACTCATTATGGCCGCACGTAATATCTGCTGGTTTGGGAATGATGCGTAACAACTGAGCAGGAAGGAACAGAATGACAGATGAAACAGTAAAATCACTGGCAGAAGAGATTCAGACACCGGTTGAACGTTTGGTACAGCAGTTTGCTGATGCCGGTATTAAGAAGACCGTCTCTGATTCTGTCTCCCAAAAAGAGAAAGAAACCTTACTGGCTTGGTTGAATCGTGATAAAGACGTATCAACCAGCCAACCAGAAAAA
>NZ_MIIZ01001131.1:0-14280 GCF_001743005.1 Shigella sp. FC1967
CTCATAAACCGTCTTCTTCTTCAACATCATTACTGTCTATTTGCGCCAGCTGCTCACGAATATCTTGGATACTTTCTTGACCTATTTCGCGCAACGTTTGCACTAACTCTGACACTGAACCCCCCTCTCGTTCAAAAGCGGCATTCACAATCATTGGTAAATTCACACCGGCTAGCACTTCAACAGCCGGGTTTTGCATCATAATTGCCATTGCACGATTACAGGGGGTGCCACCAGGTAAATCCGTTAAAAAGAGATATTGCTGACATGACATTGAGTCAATTGCTTCACACATTTTTTCTTCTAATTCATCAGGGGAAATTGACTCAACAAAATCAATAAACGCGATATCTTCCTGTTCTCCAGCAATCGCTTTTACCGCTGATGCCATACCAGAGGCAAAATTAAGATGCCCTGAAACAATAAGACCGATCATGAGTGACTCCTTGCGGGCAGCAGAACACTCTCCTGCCCGTTTATAGCAAGTTAATAATGTATTTCGATTAACAATAACTACTGTGATAAAGGCTTTCTGTTATAAGAATCCTAATACGTGACCGACAACGCCAAATGCAAGCGTTGAGAAAATCAATACTGGAGGCTTACCCCAAAAACCCGTACTTTTCACCATTTTGTACATTAGGAAAACTAAGCACAGAGGCAGTAAATTCGGCATAATTTTGTCAAAGAGTGCGGTTTGCAATTCAACCACTTTCCCTCCGAGCTCCAGCGAGGCGGTGGTTTGTACCTTAATAAAGGTCGCACTAAGCGCACCGATAACAAAAATCCCCATGATATTGGCGGCTTTAGCTAGTTTTTCAGTGGCATCACTCATATTGACCATCGCCGCAGTGCCCGCGCGATACCCCATAAACATCAGCCCGAAATACACTAAAAAGTGAACAATTTGATATAAGAAGAAGAAAACAAAAGGCCCTGCTATCGAACCTTCCATTGCAATGGAAGCACCTAATGCTAATGTCAGTGGCATTAAGGTCATATGGTCAATAGCGTCACCAATGCCTCCTGTTGGTCCCATTCCCGCGACTTTCATCACGTTAACCGTCGATGGTTTTTCTTTATTTTCTTCCATTGCAACGGCTGTACCCAATAAAAAGGTAAACAGCTTAGGACTGGCATTAAAAAATTGCAGATGGTTTTTTAGTGATGTTGCATAGTCACGTTTATTATTCCCATGAATTTTCTTTAGCGCCGGGATAATCGAGAAAGCAAATCCCCCACCTTGCATACGCTCAAAGTTAAAGTTGCCTTCCATAAAGAGGCCTCGGAACGCACACTTCCAAAGATCACCTTTCGTAATCACTTTTCTGATTGTGGTATCTTGATACTCATCAATGCCATCAATCAAAGAACCCGTTTCTGGTTTATCCTGTGTTTTCAATACGGTGCTATTATCAGATACCATCTTCGAAATCCTCATTTTGCTGACTTGTATTTTTGTTATTACCACTAAAGAAGAAGTAGAGCGCAGCGGCTGATGCGCCTAAAATAGCGACCGCCATAATTGGGAGTTTTAAATAGGTTGTCATGACGAAACCAATGAAGAACACACCAGCCACTTCTTTTGACCACATGATTTTCAACAACATTGCGAAACCAATAGCAGGAACCATCTTCGCGCCAATACCTAAACCTTCAAGCAACACTTTCGGGGTATTATCATCAATCCACTGAGCCGCGTGTTCACCAAAATAGACCGTTACGAAGGCAACTAAAGCATAAAGTAACGAGCGAACAATGATCGTGATAATCAGTAGCCGCGATACTCCACCAGCATCAGCTCTTTCTGCGTATCTATCCGCTTTACCCATAGTGAAAGCCGTCATTGCAAAGAAGCCGATCACCAACATTTGCATTAACACGGCAATTGGCATACCAATCCCCATCGCAACTTCAGGTGATTGATTTGTCATTACGGCAAAAGCAACCGCTGCAATAGTACCTAGTGTGACATCTGGTGGCTGAGCGCCTGCATTAGGTACAAGTCCTAACCAAGCAAGTTCTAATGTTGCTCCCGCAATCAATCCAACCTGCATATCACCCATAATCAGGCCAACGACAGGACCTGTAATTAATGGTCTATGAATATTTAATGCAACGTCATACTTATCGATACCGCAAAAGAAGGCCCATAAAGCCACTAAAGAAGCTTCAAAAATCATAAATAATCCTCAAACCTGCTAATGCAGATTTTTTATTCAGGAAATTATCAGGCTGATGCGAGCGCTAACACATCAACAGGTGTCTGATCGGGAGTGTTTTGAATTGTGCAAGTCACCCCATTTGCGACAAGGCTTTTGAACGCATCAATGTCAGCATCATTGACTGATACGGTTTTCGCAATTTGGCGTTTCCCCTCATGAAAATGCATATTGCCAACATTACAGTGAGTAATGGGCACCCCCCCTTCCACTAAACGGGCGACATCTTTCGGGTTATTACACAAAACAAAAATTTTCTGACGAGGAGATGCTTTACTAATAACATCAATTGTTTTTTGAATTGAAAAGAAGCGAACAGCGTATTCACCTCCCGCTGATGCTTTCATTCCTGCTTGCATAAATGCGGCATTAGGGCCTTCTGCTGCATCATCATTAGCCACTAAAATCAGATTTGCTTCTGTATGTTTACCCCATGTAATGCGGATTTGACCATGGAGTAAACGTTCATCAATGCGGGTCCAGACAATATTCGGTGTGTTCATGATTAGCTCTCTTATTATATTTTATTAATTTAAAACAGACTGTGTGTCGTCTTTTTTGTGTGAGAACGGATAAATTGTGACGCCTTGTACAACACGGTTGATTTCTCCTGTCGGAGACGGGTTATCAGGCGTATTCCCTAGTGCAATGGAACTGTGAAATGCGAATGATTGCGCCAACATCAAGTAAGGGAACAATAGCGCCACATCAGAACAGTTCTCTAACGCTGGAATATAAACAAAACTCTCAGGTGAGAAAGAATTATCATTTCGTGCGGTGATCGCGATCACCTTGCCTGATGCATTATCGTGAATAACCTCTCGTAATAAGTCGGTCTCATATTGGCGTGTATAAGGATCATTAGAGAAAAACATCACCACTAAAGTTTCTTTATTTACGATAGACTTAGGTCCGTGCCGAAAGCCTAATGGAGTATCAAAACTAGCTACGACTTTGCCTGCGGTAAGCTCCAACATTTTTAACGCAGCTTCTTGGGCTAATCCTTGCAATCCGCCACTTCCTAGATAAATAACCCGTTTAAACTTACCCGCATATTTATCCCTAATAATTTGATTCGCTTTATTAAACTGCGCCTTATAGTGACTAAAAAAGGGCACGATAGAATCACTAAAGACGTTATCACCTAAGAAAATAGTCACAGCAGCCATCATCATGGATGAAAAGCTAGAGGTCATTGCTAAAGAACGGTCATTGGATTCTTCGGGCATCAACAATGCCAATGCACTACTATTATTTTGGCAGTACTCATAAAGCTTGCCATTGGCATTACATGTCAGCACTAAGTGATAACACTGTGATAAACACTCAGTTGCAACATCTAACGCCGCCACACTTTCAGGGCTATTACCTGAGCGGGCAAAAGAAATTAATAACGTAGGGATGTCTTCCGCTAAATACTCTTGTGGATCAGCTACCAAATCCGTTGTTGCTATCGCATCTACTCGACGTTTTATATGGCCACTTAAAATAGGGGCTAATGCTTTGCCAGCAAAGGCTGATGTGCCAGCGCCTGTTAAAATAATTCGCGCATGAGGTGCTGCGAGCGCTTTATTTAAAAAAGTTTCAATGTCAGTACGTTTTTCTTTCACTGACTGCCATGTTTTCTTCCAACACTCTGGTTGTTGCTCAATCTCTTTCGCAGTCCAAAATGCATTCAGTTGCTCCAATTGAGCGGTCTGATAACTTAAATATTCCATGGTTTCCCCTCAATTAATGGACATAGCACGCATCGGCATAAACCGATAACACATCACGAATTTTTGCAATAACAAAAGATCTCGGCGATCCATCAATCATGCCTTCTCTAAATTGAGTAAATTGATAAGGCAGATATTGGCTCAATAATGGTAATGGAATAGGTTTAACGGATAAGTTACTCATTAGCGTGTCAATGGCGGCATTAATTTCAGCATCAGGCCAGTAATAGCGAATGCGATCACTAAAACTATATACTCGAGCAAAGGCTTGTTGACGCTCATCACCATGATAGTATTTTTGCCAAAAACCTGGCTCACGACACATCAGCTGCTCCATTTTTTCACGTAATTTAGAGCACTGTTCCTGCGGGAATAAGGTTTCTTCAATGGAGCAAAGTGCGTATAAACCTTCACGCATTGCAAAAGTGAGTGCGGGTCCGACTTTTAAAATGGCAAAATGATCGTTAACTAGCTGTTTATAAGCTTCTTTAGTTTGATAATCCGTAGAATGGGCTTCGAAAACGAGGTGAGAATAATCATTGACAACTTGGCTTAATGCTTGCGCTTTTTCTTGTTGATAATCAATGATCCCCGTATGATCAAATTCAACGCCAGGTTGAACAACCAAACCAATGACGCGTTCCCAACAATCACCAATTCCAACATCTTGAAAAGCTTGACGATGGCACTCTAGTGTTTTGCGTGCTGCATCAGGTGACGTGACTTCCACAGTATCGAGTTCTTCAGCGGCACCACCAGGAACGGGCACTTCTGTACCAACAACATAAACAATATCACTTGTACCAAATGTCTCTTTTGCCGTATTTTCTGCAATCACGGCAAGACGAGCGGCACGAGATGCCACAATCTCATCCGTTAAAGGAATGGGATCATCAGCACAAGACATACTGCAATCAAGATGGATTTTCTTAAAACCGGCGGCAACATAGTGTGCAATCAACACATCTGCATTTGCCATCGCGTTTTCGGCGTTAAGATGTTGCCAGCGATTAGGGCCTAAATGATCACCACCAAGAATAAGCTTCTCGATAGGAAAACCGACATTTTCCGCCTGTTCGATAACATATTGGTAGAAGTCAGAAGGTGTCATTCCTGTATAACCACCAAACTGATCAACCTGATTAGAGGTGGCTTCAATGAGCAGAAAGGAATCATTATCCAGCGCTTGTAATAGAGCTGCTTCTATTACTAAAGGATGGGCAGAACAAACAGAATAAATACCATTCTGTTTGCCCGATTTATGTTGCTGAACAATCTTTTCTAAAGGATGCATTAAATACTAACTCCATAATCAACACCGGCGGTGTTGCTAATGGAGTTAGCAAATTACGATGCCTTATCGTCGACGATAATGACTTCAATTTTGTGATCTTTCAGTTCCTGAATATATTCCTCAGGAATACCTGAATCGGTCACTAGTATATCAATATCACCAAACTCTCTGATCATATGACAGCTGCGTTTACTGAATTTCGTAGAATCTGCAACCGCAATAATCGTTTCTGAGATATCACACATTAAACGGTTAAGACTGGCTTCCTGTTCATTGTGTGTGGTGATACCAACACGTAAATCGAATCCGTCAACGCCTAGAAAAACCTTATCGAAACGATAATTTCTAAGACTATTTTCAGCTTGTGAGCCTGAAAAAGACAACGCACTTTTTCGCAATACACCACCGGTCATTAATACTTCCACACCTGAGGTATTTGCTAACTCCATTGCGACATCCAGACCGTTAGTCATGACCACTACATTTTCGCGCGACTTCAAATGTGTCGCGATTTCGCGAGTAGTTGTCCCCGAGTCAAGAATGACGGTGTCTCCATCCTTAATCAGCGTTGCGGCAGCTTTCCCGATTAATGTTTTTATACCCGCATTTTGTCCACGTTTTTCGTGGATACTCAATTCGGCAATAAATCCTGTATTAGGAATTGCTGCACCATGAGAGCGAACGATATAACCATTTTTCTCAAGAAAACTTAGATCGCTGCGGATAGTGACACTTGAGACTTTAAATAATTCAGCGAGATCTTCGACTCTGGCTTTACCTTGTTGGTTTACCATATCGAGGATTTCCATACGCCTCTCAACTGCCGCTTTCACTTTCGTCTCCTTACGAAACCAAAACGATATCTTTCGATTGGTTTCGAATATAGTTTACTACGCCAATTTTTACCGACAATGCAAAAAAACAAAACTTTTGATCTCTTTCACAAAGTTTCGAATCACTGTCGATTGCTTACGATTATTTTCGTGTAGCGTCAATAATAACCTTGAGGCCACTAGTTTCCAATAAATAAAATGATATAACGCAACGCTATACTTATGATTACACCACATATAGCTAGATAAAACACAATAATATAGATTTAATTTCGCTTCATTTCACAAAGTTCAGATTAAAGTTTCAATACATTCATTTATTTTCGAAAAACAAATCAAAAGAAATAGCCCAAATAGTCAATAGAATATGAAATAGTATCGAATAGAAAGTATTTTTAACGAAAAAAACCGTATTAACCTTTCGCAAAAACCTTTCATTTACTTTCGATATTTCGTATTTGTGATTTTAATCTCTTTTGTTTTGATAAATTTTACGTAATGTAACAGGATAAAAAGAAACTCAGGAAATGACTAATGACATTAAATCAACCTGTTTATTTTCATATGATGGCAAAACCCACAAGCTACCACTGTAATATTAAATGTGAATATTGCTTTTATCTGGAAAAAGAAAATATTTTTCAAGATGAGACAAAAGAAACGGGTCATACCGTGATGCCAGATGGTGTACTTCGTCGTTATATTAAAGACTATATTCAGTCACACAGTGGAGATCAGGTTGATTTTTCTTGGCAAGGTGGTGAACCAACGCTTGCTGGACTCGCCTTCTTTGAAAAAGTCGTCAAGTACCAAAAACAATTTGCTAACGGCAAGACAATCACAAACAGTGTGCAAACCAATGCGATCGCCATTAATCGCCAATGGGCGCAATTTTTTGCTGATAACCACTTTCTATTAGGCGTTTCAATTGATGGCATTGAAGCCGTTCACGATAAATATCGTATATCAGTGAATGGCAGCCCGACTTTTGAACGAGTAAAGCGAGCAATTAAGCTACTCAATGAATATGGCGTTGAATTTAACACACTCACTGTTATTAATGACCAAAACTGGAATAAAGGAAAAGAGACTTACCAAGCCTTAAAAGAGTTGGGTTCAACCTTCTTTCAATTTATTCCTATTGTCGAAGTTGATAGGCGCTTTCCTCATACTCATGGAGGACATTATGCTCCGGGTCCCAATGCACAATTAGCGCCATTTTCTGTCCCTGCTGAAGGCTACGGACAATTTATCACTGAAGTATTTGATGAATGGATAAGACAAGGCGATATCGGGAAAATATATATTCGCCTATTTGATAGTTTATTAGGTACGTGGATGGGATATCCCGCATCAACCTGTATTCAATCTAAAACCTGTGGGCAAGCATTGATCATTGAAGCCAATGGTGATGTTTATTCTTGCGATCACTATGTCTATCCCGCGAATAATTTGGGTAATATCCATCAAAATAGCCTTGCTCATTTAGCCACTTCAAAACAGCAACAGCGTTTCGGTCAAAATAAATATGATAAACAAACGAGTCTTTGCAAACAGTGTGAAGTGCAAAGCTTATGTTATGGCGGTTGTCCTAAACATCGCATTATTGCCATTGAAGGCGAGAAACATCGTCATAACTACCTGTGCCGCTCTTATAAAAAAATATTTCATCATACAGCGATAGGTATGCAACTAATGCAACAAGCCATTTCACGAGGAGGCCTCGCGAGTGATGCGCTTCCTGCGATGAAAAAAAAACTACCTAAAGTAACCCTTTTTTATTTTATCTTGTTTGTTTTGGAGACAATCCGTGATCTTACCTTCTGTTAAAAAAAGCTTACTCGCAGGGATCATTGCTGCATCGTGTTTAAACATCCCAATATCTGCTAATGCAGGTGGTACACCTGAAAAACCGAATATTTTACTGATAGTGATGGATGATTTAGGCACAGGGCAACTTGATTTTGTACTGGATACCTTAGATGTTGATGCATTAGCGCAACGCTCTACACCGCCACGTTATGAAGGCGATATCAATAAAATGGTAGAAGCTGCGCGCATTGCAATGCCCAATGTCAGTGAAATGGCTCAAAATGGTGCAAAAATGACCAATGCATTTGTTGCTCATCCTGTTTGTGGCCCTTCTCGAGCGGGTATCTTTACTGGACGCTCTCCAGCAAGCTTTGGTACTTACAGTAATGACGATGCTATTTTAGGCATTCCACAAGATATCAAGCTATTACCTTCACTTTTCCAAGAAAATGGCTACGCCACCGCCAGTATCGGTAAATGGCATAATGCAAAAGTGATCCGCAAACCCAAGATTAATGAAAATAAGCAGACCCGTGATTATCACGACAATATGATCTCAACACCAGAAGCAGGTTATGCTCCTCATGAACGTGGGTTCGATTACGACTTTAGTTATTACGCATCCGGCGTCGCTTTATGGAATTCACCTGCATTTTGGCGTAATGGTGTCAATGTTCCTGCCCCAGGCTATACCACGCATCTTTTAACAGATGAGACATTAAAATTTATCGATCAACATAAAGATAAACCCTTCTTTATTAATCTCTCTTATAGCGTTCCTCATATTCCATTAGAACAAGCCTCACCAGCTAAATACATGGAGAAATTTGATACAGGTAATGTTGAAGCAGATAAATACTTTGCGGCATTAAATGCAGCAGATGAAGGTATTGGTCAAATTATTGCAAAACTAAAAGCAAACGGTGAGCTAGAAAATACCCTGATCTTTTTCTTATCCGATAATGGCGCGGTTAATGAATCCCCTATGCCAATGAATGCAATGGATCGAGGCTTTAAAGGACAAATGTTTAATGGTGGCGTTAGAGTACCTTTTATTGCTTATCAACCCGGTACTATTCCAGCAGGCACAAAAAGTGATGAGATGATCTCCGCACTCGATATTTTACCCACAGCGCTACAAACAGCGGGTATTGCGATCCCTGACAATCTTAACGTTGAAGGGAAAAACATCATGCCTTTGCTTAAAGGCGAAACCGCAAAGTCCCCTCACAACTATCTTTATTGGGCAGGTCCTGGCACGAAACATTACAGTGAAGAAAACCAAGAATTTTGGCACGGATATCACCAATGGATAACCTATCAACGTAAAACACCGCCTACGAATCCTAACTTAGAAAAACTCTCTAAAGGTGCTTGGGCTGTACGTGATGGTGAATGGGCGCTCTATTTTTATGATGATGGGAAAAATCAACCTCACCTATTTAACGATAAAAAAGATCCGTCTGAATCAGTCAATCTTGCTAAACAAAATCCACAAAAAGTGGCAGAGCTAAAAAATGCGTATTACCAGTGGATCAAAGATAAGCCCAAGCCCGTTGTTTGGGGACAAGATCACTATCAAATACTTGTGGATTCTGCAAAACCTTAATATTCAACTTCCGTTTTGTTTCGCAAGGATGCGTCTTTTTTCTGAGATACGAAAATGGCTATTGAAATTGCATCTTCAGCACGACCCAAACTCCCTTATGAGCACCCAAACGTAGAAATCTACCAACGCTTATTTAAGGAAAATATCATTCGACGATTAGTCAGAAAATCAGCTTATCGTCGCTATGATAAAACGATCACTGATTTTTTTAATGATGAAAACCAGTCACTTTTCTCTTTATGTGAAATGCTGACACAGTATGTCACACAGGCTTTTCATCATTACCAAGTCTGGGGTTACTCTCATGCTTATTATCCCGGAAGCCCAGGACAACAAACGGCAAGAACGGATGCGCTTGAAGGTGTTAGCCGAGTACTTCCTCTACTTGCCGCATGGATAGTTAGCAGCAAAAAAAAGTACGTTGATGGGATTAAATCATCAAGCTTTCAACTTACCTTTAATCATCAAACAAAGCTTTATTCATGGCACAGATCCACTTCATAAAGGATATTGGGGAAAGCTTGAAGATTACGATCAACGCATTTGTGAAGCCTCTGATTTAGCGCTTACTCTTTGGATCAGCCGTGAATGGGTGTGGAATACATTAACACCTGCCATACAACAACAAATCATGACTTGGTTCGAACAAGTTAATCACTGCGAAATTGTTGATAATAATTGGCATTTCTTCCCTCTCACCGTCCAATTTGTCATTAAAGCACTCACAGGAAAAGACACTATTGCCCATTGGCGCTATGAACGACTAAAAGAGTTTTATGTTGGTGATGGATGGTTTCGTGATGGGGCAAAAGGTAACTATGATTATTACAATGCGTGGGGATTTTACTATTCATTGTATTGGTTAACGCAAATTGATCCTCAATTTGATACAACATTTATTACTCAATCACTTAATACCTTTAATCAACATTACCTTTATTTTATGACGCCAAAAGGTATTCCTTTCTTTGGTCGCAGTGCCTGCTATCGCCTTGCGGTTTCTGCGCCATTATTAGCAGGTGTCGATTTACATTGTCCTTCAGTAAAAGTGGGCGAGGCAAAACGCGCGTTTGAAAGGAGTTTGCGTTATTTTATTTCTCAAGGTGCATTAAAAAATGGCGCCCCCACTCAAGGCTTATTTACTCACGATCCTCGTTTGGTTGATAACTACAGTGGACCTGCCAGTAGTTTTTGGTCATTGCGTGCCGTAATTATTGCGCTTTATTGTGCTGATCGTATCAACTTATGGCAAACACCTTCACTTCCTTTACCGATTGAAAAAGATAACTTTCGTTTCGAAATCCCTGCCATTCAAGCTTTAGTGACTGGTGTGAAAGCAACACAAGAGGTAAACGTCATTTTTTGCGAAAATTATACAACGCAGCAAACACCATTGACCCGCCGTTTAGAAAAACAGACCTTAGCACAAAAAGTTGCTGAAACCGTGATAGGGCAGTCCAGGCGACCGAAAAATAATTTATTACGCAAAGGGATCACCAGTTATAGCTCTAAAATGGCGCATTTTTTCTAATCATCTTTCATTTGCTTTCAGTGCGAAGGAAATAAAAATGTGATTTAGATCTTTTACCTTTCTATTTCTTTCGTTTATTATGTTTCGTAATTAAACGAAAGATGAGAGGCAAACATGTATCTGGTTTCTACTCGTAATATGCTCAATAAAGCACAGCGTGAAAATTATGCTGTGCCTGCTTTTAATATTCATAACTTGGAAACCATTCAAGTTGTGATGGAAACAGCTGCTGAAATGGCATCACCGGTGATCTTAGCGGGTACACCGAGCACGTTTGCTTATGCAGGTAGTGATTATTTGATCTCTATTTGTCAGCAGGCGGCAGAGCAATATCGTATCCCGGTTGCTCTACATCTAGATCACCACGAAGAGATCCCTGATATATGCCATAAAGTCATTTCAGGTGTCCGATCCGCTATGATCGATGCCTCCCATTTTCATTTTGAAGAAAATATTCGCATCGTCAAAGAAGTGGTTAATTTCTGCCATCATTGGGATTGCACGGTAGAAGCTGAGTTGGGTCGCCTTGGTGGGCAAGAAGATGATCTTATTGTTGATACAAAAGATGCACTATTCACCGATCCTGATTCAGCGGTACAATTTATCAAAGCAACGGGGATTGACTCATTAGCTGTTGCTATTGGTACAGCGCATGGTATGTACAAACATGAACCTCATCTCGATTTTGATCGCTTAGCGATTATTCGCCAAAAAACGGATATTCCTTTAGTTCTTCATGGCGCATCGGGTATTCCTGATGCAGATGTACAACATTGTATCGATTTAGGTATTTGCAAAGTTAACGTCGCAACTGAGCTGAAAATAGCGTTCTCTAACGCAATTAAGCAATACTTCTTGGATAACCCTGATGCAAGTGATCCTCGTCATTACCTTGTTCCGGGCAAAGCCGCAATGAAAGCTGTGGTTGCAGATAAAATTCGTGTCTGTAAAAGTGATGGGAAACTGTGAAGATAAACAAAACTGTCGCCATTATTGGCGAATGTATGATAGAGCTAAGTGGTCAACCTTTTTTACCGCAACAACAACGTTTTGGTGGTGATACGTTAAATACCGCGCTCTATTTATCACGACTCATCCCTTCATTACATCCCCACTATATGACAGGTTTAGGCACGGATACTTACAGTGCCTTAATGCAAAAAGCATGGGAAGATGAAGGGATCAACTGCCAATCTGTTATTACTATTCCCGATAAACTCCCTGGCCTATATGCCATTGAAATTGATGCTTGCGGTGAGCGTAGTTTCCACTATTGGCGTAATGATGCAGCAGCTCGTTATATGACAACTGATAATCGTTTTGCCGCACATCTCAATGCACTGCCTGATAATAGTGTGATTTATCTTAGCGGTATTTCTCTTGCTATTTTAACGCCAGAAGGTAAAGAAGCACTACTCGCGCAATTAACCCGCCTTAAACAACGAGGGTTCACCCTAATTGTCGATTCAAATTATCGACCACGTTTATGGGATTCAATACCTCATGCACAAGAGTGGTTTGAGAAGCTATATAGTATTAGTGATATTGCTTTAGTCACTGGTGATGATGAACAAATACTTTGGCAACAACCCGCGTTGACTGAACAAGACATAGCACAACGCCTTCATCAATGGGGTAATCAAAATGTGATTATCAAATTAGGTGTAAATGGCGCTTATTGGTCTGATGGCAAAAATACGGGCTATGTTTCTCCCAAACCCATTAATTCTGTTATTGATACTACCGCCGCAGGTGACTCTTTTAATGCGGCTTTTATTGCTGCTTGGCTACAACATCACAGCCTACCTACCTGCTGTTTGTGGGGAAACACCTTAGCGGGGCTCGTCATTCAACACCATGGCGCCATCATTCCTCATGAAATTACGGATTCATTCTACACACTCATCAAGGATAACCATGACACAGTCAATTGTTGATACTCTTTCATCACTGAAAGTGATCCCCGTGATCCAAATTAATCGCGCTGAAGATGCAATTTGGCTGGGTGAAATTCTAACCCAAAATCAATTACCTGTTGCCGAAATTACCTTTCGTACACCAGCAGCAGCCAAAGCCATAAAACTCATGCATGAACACTTCCCAGAGCTAATATTATGCGCAGGAACAGTATTGACTGCACAACAAGCAGATATGGCAAAAGAAGCAGGAGCTCGCTTTGTTATTTCTCCGGGCTACAACCCAAGTACCGTTGATTACTGCCTTAATAATGGCATTGATATTGTACCGGGTATTAACAATCCAAGCCAAATCGAGATTGCACTTGAAAAAGGCTTAACCTTACTTAAATTCTTCCCCGCAGAAGCCTCTGGTGGTGTAAAAATGCTAAAAGCCTTAGCGTCACCTTACGCTCAAGTCCAATTTATGCCAACAGGTGGAATTAGTTTAAATAACGTGAGTGATTATCTTGCTATTCCACAAGTTGTTGCTTGCGGAGGAAGTTGGATTGCCACCGCAGATACGATTGATAAACAAGATAAAGAGACCATTGTTAATCATATTCAAAGTATCCACTCATTACTAAAAACGCATAAGGAATAAATAAAATGAAACAGGTTGCCGTTTTATTAGCTGATGGATTTGAAGAAGGCGAAGCTGTTGTTTTTATTGATATCATGCGCCGTCTTGATATTCATGTCGATGTACTTTCTTGCATGGATACTTTGGTATTAAATACCTATTTTGAAACGAAAATCAGTGCCGACTATCTATTAACAGATAAATTCTCACACAGTTACGATGCAATAATGATGCCGGGCGGTCCTAAAGGTACTGATCGTTTATGCGCTAACAAGCAAGTTATTCAATTTATTAAACGCCATATTGCTGAAGATAAATATATTTGTGCACTGTGCTCTTCTGGAGCAAAAGTATTAGCGGCACATCATCTTCTTGAAGGTCGTAATTACAGTACTGGCGATAAACTTGCTGATAAGTATGATGATGGTCATTACCTTGATCAAGATGTAGTTGTTGATGGAAAGTTTATCAGTGCAAAAGGATTAGGTGTGAGTTTTGAATTTGCCTTTACGGTGGCTCGCCATTTATTAAGCGATAATACAGAAAAAGTAGACTGGCAAGCTAATCATATTTATTTTCAAACACTGGCCTTTTAGATTACCTAAAATAACCCAATTAATTACTATTAGCGATAAAAATAAAAAATAACCCACCTTAATAAATTAATTATCGAGGTGGGTTATAAAAAACATAAATTCAATTACTTATCAATAAATAATCGTC
>NZ_MIIZ01001132.1:0-715 GCF_001743005.1 Shigella sp. FC1967
CCAAACTAAAGTTATCATTAGTCTAATGATAACGTGGTTGTTTTAAGATCTTTGATAGTGATAGCTAGATACAACATTATTATCTTGCGTTAAATTCACTATAAACTATTTTGGCTTCAATAAGATGATAGTGTTTTGAAGGAAGCTATATTCTTCACTCACTTAGCGAAAAACGCCGTAAACCCTCGCCCAGTGCGGGTGGGGATATAAGGTGAAAAGCCCGCAGGGCTTTAAAGATCAATCAGGCGTTGACTGGCTCTGAACGTAGGCTCTGAGTGTTTCAATCGTTGCCCCTCCAGAGCTACAGACAAAGTACGACCTTGACCACAAAAGTCCTGTTTTACTTTGCGTCCGTAAATGTGTGTTTTGCTGGCGCAGCAGGCGCGACGATACTGATTTCAGATTGTTGACCATCACACTGACCGCCAGTTTTTGGCGGGTAAGCAACCAGCAGATGCACATGGTCAGGCTCTCCGTCCATCTCAATAATTTCGCATTCAAGTTTTGCCGCAGCGGAATCAAATGCATCACGCAGTTGAGCGAGCATCAGTCCATCAAATAGCTTACGTCGATACTTTGTCGTAAAGATCAGATGCACGACCAGTTTACTGACACTGTGCCGCTTTCTGAGGAATTCCGCCAGTAAATCATCATGATTACTCAATTGATATATTGCCCTAACATGTTAAAATAAAAACATTATATCAATGAGCGC
>NZ_MIIZ01001133.1:0-707 GCF_001743005.1 Shigella sp. FC1967
CACAATTAAAAAATATCGCTATTCCTTTAGCTGTGGCGATTGTTAATATTGAACTAGGTTATCAACCTTATTCTGAAAAAGTTTTTGAAGATGCGTGGTTGTTATTATGAATTATTTATCAAAAATAATGGTAATAGTGGTTTTATGCTTAGGTACAGGATTACTTTGGCTAATTGATAAACATAAAGCCTTGAAAAAGGAATATAATAATATTAATCAAACTCTTATTCAGCAAATTGCAGAAAATAAAGATTATCAATTAAGAATAAATCAGCTTAATCAACTTGATAATCGTCATTTACAGGAACTTGTGCATGCAAAAAAAGAAATTGATCAGTTGCGTGATATTAGTGAGCGTACTCCTGAGCGGGTGTATATCAAAGCAGAATGCCTCAAAATATCAGTCACTTCCACCACCAGCCTGGTTAATGCAAACACCGCCAGACCTACTGACGCCGCTATCCGAAATTATTGGATACTCCGAGAACGAATTGCGCAGTCAGAACAGATCATTTTAGCGAAAAACGCCGTAAACCCTCGCCCAGTGCGTGCGGGGATATAAGGCGAAAAGCCCGCTGGGCTTTAAAGATCAATCAGGCGTTGACTGGCTCTGAACGTAGGCTCTGAGTGTTTCAATCGTTGCCCCTCCGGTGCTACAGACAAAGTACGACCTTGACCACAAAAGCCCCCGTTTTACTTTGCGTCCG
>NZ_MIIZ01001134.1:0-699 GCF_001743005.1 Shigella sp. FC1967
GAATAGCTCAGTCGGTAGAGCAGGGGATTGAAAATCCCCGTGTCCTTGGTTCGATTCCGAGTTCGGGCACCATCTTTAGAAAAACCAGCCTTAGGGCTGTTTTTTGCTTTTATCAGGGGCGCCGTAAAAACCCGACCTTCAGGGCGGTGAGGATATCAAAGGCGAAGCTAATTGTTGTTAACAAATGCACTTCATCATCCTTCCCTTTTCTATTTCTCCCTAGCTCATTCCTATCTATGAGAAAATAGTTCAAAATAAATACAACACTATCAATAGTATGTTGGTTCAGATACATTTGCCTCAGATGAGCATTAAGGAAGATAGATGATAAAAAATGGCATGGAATGCTTAATGTTAAAAAACGGCTCCATGCCAAAAAGGTATTCACAGAATAAAAAAATTCTCAAAAAGACCAGGAATAGTATTCAGGTTGAAATATCTAATCTAGAAAATGGTTTATATAGATTAATTTTTGATTTTTTTACTTCTTATCCTTATTTTTATGCGCAGCTATTCATTTTGGTTCAGATAACAACCACAATTAGTTTACTCATTTCATTTTTCATTGCTGTATCTATTATTTGTTTTTCTTCATTACCTATATTACGATATAAACTTCTTATATTTATAAAACACAAAAAAAGAATATCATCGTAATTTTCATCTATATCCTAATAAGACGTAATAAATGGAATTTCC
>NZ_MIIZ01001135.1:0-699 GCF_001743005.1 Shigella sp. FC1967
CCCCCAGTCTGTCAGCATGTAGTAGCCGGTGGCACCTCGTTCGCCGGTAGACTCCCTGACGAACAAGATATTCATTCCGAACTCATCACGCAGGGCAGACAACTGTCTCTTGATCGTTGATTCAGGAATATTTGTTGCCTTGTGAAGGTCTTGGAGACTTGGCTTCTCCGTTTTAGACAGGGCATTCACCAAAGCAAATTTTCTTTTCATGTCCTGTGAGATCTTCATATTCACCTGTTCTTGACAGACCCAACCTCTCTGGCTGGGCCTCCTTTATTAGCCTTCGACACTCAGGAGTTCAATGTCTGACACAGGCACATGAACATGCTTTTCCTTGCCTTCGCCATCGAGCGTTTTAACCCAGACAGTAGACGGAACCAGAGCAACACGGTCGGTCATGATGACTCCACGTTTGGTCTCGCCATCCAGGTTAACGTTGACAGCAAAAATCAAACTGTCAGCCCGGACGTTCTTCCATTCCTTATCCTTCGGCAGAGGAGGAAGAGCATCACCGCCTTCTTCATCTTTGTCCTTGCCGCTGTTATCTGGCTGCTTGACAGGATCTTTGTGCTCACCCTCTTCATCACGCAAAGGGTCTTCGTCATCATCGTCCTGACCATTGGAATTTTTACCCCCTTCCAGTTCCTCCTGGGCAAGGTTCAGGTCGTCATTCCCGGTTTGTTCCGGCGTACCATCCCC
>NZ_MIIZ01001136.1:0-692 GCF_001743005.1 Shigella sp. FC1967
AAATTGGCAAGGCAAAGGTCAAGCGGAGCAAGCTGAAAAGACAGATACGCTGGTATCAGCAAACCCTTAAGTCGATGAACCTTCTCCAGAAGGTGGACGGCGAGCGGGGTGTCTGGGAGCTCTCAAGCAAAACCAAGAAGGGCCTGCATGAAGCGCTTGGTGGCATTCGACTTGTCGCCTATTCAACAAATCTTGGGCTGGCGGTGTGGTCAAACAACAAGAGCTTTTTCTCTGACCTCGATGAGCCGGTGCATCTGTGTGTGACATCTCCGCCGTTTCCGCTCCGAATACAGCGTGGCTATGGAAACGTTGATGAAGCCAAATGGGTGGATTTCATAACCCAGGCGCTCGAACCGATAGTCAAGAACCTGGTGCCAGGAGGAAGCGTTGTCCTGAATGTCAGCAATGACATCTTCGAGGCCAAGAGCCCCTCCAGATCTCTCTATGTTGAAAGAATGGTGCTGGCGCTCCATGATCGGCTCGGGCTGTCTCTCATGGATAGATGGCCGTGGATCAACCTGTCAAAACCACCAAGTCCAACCCACTGGGCTTGTGTGAACCGTTACCAGTTGTGTGCCGGGTGGGAGCCTGTTTATTGGTTCACCAACGACCCTGACAGGGTGCGTTCTGACAACAGAAGGGTCCTGATCCCTCATACAGAGAAACATCAGAAGCTGATGGCTCAAGGGGGG
>NZ_MIIZ01001137.1:0-692 GCF_001743005.1 Shigella sp. FC1967
TTTTTCCCTTTGAGAAATACATCTCACGACCTAAAACACCATCGCGCAAAGTGGCTACCGAGATAAAGAGCCCAGCGTCCCCTTTCCTAAAGCCGCAGAACACAAACTCAAGCGGTTCGTATAAATCACTCATGCTGATCACTCCGAAGAACAGATAAGACCTTCTCAGCTCGCTCCTGGAGCTCTATGAGTTCGGCAGCATCATTACCGCTCAATGACATGTCCCCGCCATAGAGGCGATACTCAACGCTGTCCATCGCCTGGCTAAGCAATCCTAGAAGAGCATTCACGTTTGCCGGTGTTGATAGGGCGACGGCTTCACCTTTCAGCTCACGTCCATTAAATTCCGACCACTCGGCTATGCCTGTCAGTTCGCAACAATTTGAGCAGGACATACTGGCGACATTCTGGGGATCGTCTGGGCAGTGTTCATTGATGACAAAGTTCATCTCGTCACTGCCGCACTTTCCACAAATGATGTGTACTTTTTTGCCCATGCTGCCCTTAGTGGAGAGTCTGCTCTTCCACAACAATCATCCCGTCAACCAAGCTGATTGTGGCGGGACCGCAGTTACCCAGCACCTCAGCTTTGACTCCGTTGTTCAACGCGACATAAAGCCGTCTCGCCCCGTTGGTGACGCGGATGCCTTTCTGGTCGAGTTGTTCAAGCATTTCTTCGTAGGTAATTTTTT
>NZ_MIIZ01001138.1:0-686 GCF_001743005.1 Shigella sp. FC1967
GCAGTTTTTAATTTTAGTTTTATGGCTTGTTAGATTGGGGTATTCAATAATTCAAGGGTTCAGCATCAACGGATTGTATGTTGATAAGTTAACTAGCATGGGTTATGTAATAACTAAAAAAACATAAAATAATACCTAATGCCCCAATGTGGTACCAATTATAACGGAGCGAAGCGACATCGTCATCTTGTCTTTGCTTTTCTCCATGATTGGCTCTTGGGTCATGGTTTCTTAGCTTGTTCCTTTAGCGAAAAACGCCGTAAACCCTCGCCCAGTGCGGACGGGGATATAAGGCGTAAAGCCCGAATACAGCTTGCAGGTGTACACGAACGGGTAGCCAATGCTCGTGCTGATTTTCAACACAAAACTCTCTCGTGCAATTGTTGACAAAAACCAAGCGGTAATTGTAGAGACACTGAAATCGGCGAATATGATGAAAAAACCACTGTCTGGCTCGCGCTATCGGTGATGCAGGCTGGCATGGTTTTATCACAAAGCTGGAATATAAAGCCGCAGAAAAAGGCGTCCATCTGGTAAAACTGGATCAATGGTTTGCCAGTTCGAAAACCTGTCATTGCTGCGGTCATAAAATGTCAGAAATGCCACTACATAAGCGTATCTGGCAATGCCCTAAATGTGGAGTTGAACATGACCGAGATATCAATGCGGCAATCAATATCCGACAC
>NZ_MIIZ01001139.1:0-683 GCF_001743005.1 Shigella sp. FC1967
TTTTTTGGCCGTTGCATTTAATTGTGCAGAACGATCTTTCGGGACAATAACAGCATGCACACCAGCGGCATCTGCACTACGTAAACAAGCCCCTAAATTATGGGGATCAGTGACACCATCCAGCACTAATAAGAAAGGCGTACCAACACTAGCTAATAAGTCTGGTAAATCTTGTTCTTGATACTGACGACCTGGTTTTACTTTAGCAATAATACCTTGGTGAACAGCACCCTCTGTTTGGCTATCCAACCATTGGCGATTCGCCACTTGAACCAGAATACCTTGTGCTTCTAATTCATGAATAACAGGTGTTAAACGGCGATCTTCACGCCCTTTTAATACATAAACTTCTTTAAAACGTGCAGGATCACGCTCAAGTAATGCGGTTACTGCGTGAATACCATAAATAATTTCTTCGCTCATAGCGGTATTTACTCATTAAAAAATAAAAAGGCACAAAACAGATAAAAGGCGGGGTCTCCGCCTTTTAAAAAGAGAACCAGAAGAACGAAACTTTATGCGTTATCGCGTTTGGCAGCGCGTTTAGCTTTAAGTTTTGCCTCTATCTTTTTGGTTTGTGATGATGCTTTCTTACGTTTGCTACTGGCTTTGTCTTTCGCGACTTGGTCTTTTACCGCTTTGTCTTTGCTCGCATTACCTCGACCTGATGATTTGCCTTTTTT
>NZ_MIIZ01001140.1:0-681 GCF_001743005.1 Shigella sp. FC1967
AAAACGCCTTGATCCCTATGCGGAAGTCAATGCGTGAGGACGGGATGGATGCTGACGTAGTTCTGCTGGCTGGTGGCGGTGCCGAGGCTTACCAAGATGCGGCCAGGGAGCTTTTCCCTAAGAGCAGGATTGTACTGCCCAACGAATCCGTGGCATCCAATGCCAGGGGCTTCTGGTTCTGCGGCTGATAGATAGGAGGTCGTTGTGGCTGGTAGCAAATGGGATGGAAAAATATCTAATCTGAACATATCGGAGCAAGCCTTTCCGGAGCTCTATCGTGAACTGTCCCAGATGCAGCATAAGGCGCGTAGTGATCGGCTCCGCGCCCTTGCTCTATTGGGTCTTTATTCTCTTCGATTTTCTGGCAACATTGGGTCTTTTCAGCAACAGGGTTCAGAGAGTCAACCTGCACAGCATCAAAATCCGCCAGTGCAGGCTGACGCAAAACTGAACTCTCAACGTGATTCACTTAAAGGAAAACTGATGGGCTCCGTATGACATGAAAGACCACGAGGAGTTCTCTACGCTATCAGCGGCTGAACGTAGAGAGTTAATAATCGCAGAGTTAAAGCGTAAAAGCCGCATTCGCACCCTGTTGCGAGGGCTCCCGTTAGATGAAGTTCGGGAGATCATTGACAGAATGAAGGGCGTTCTCAATGAACTGGAGGAAGAGTACAAAAA
>NZ_MIIZ01001141.1:0-659 GCF_001743005.1 Shigella sp. FC1967
AAAAACGGCGAGCTAACTCGTACTATCCATAATGCAGTTGAAATTCAACATGCTGACAACCAATTAACTTTCGCTCCACGCGATGGTTTTGCTGATGCATGGGCACAGGCGGGTACTACTCGTTCTCTGTTAAATGCAATGGTTGTAGGTGTTACCGAAGGCTTCACTAAAAAACTGCAACTGGTAGGTGTAGGTTATCGTGCGTCTATTAAAGGCAATGCGGTTAACTTATCAGTAGGTTTTTCACATCCAGTGGAACACCAACTGCCAGCAGGCATCACTGCTGAATGTCCAACACAAACTGAAATCGTACTGAAAGGTGCGGATAAGCAAGTGATTGGCCAAGTAGCAGCTGAACTGCGTGCTTACCGTCGCCCTGAACCTTATAAAGGTAAAGGTATTCGTTACGCCGACGAAGTTGTGCGTATCAAAGAGGCTAAGAAGAAGTAAGGTAACACTATGGATAAGAAAGCAGCTCGTATCCGTCGTGCGACCCGCGCACGCCGTAAGCTCCAGGAATTGGGTGCGACTCGCCTGGTGGTACACCGTACCCCTCGCCATATTTATGCGCAGGTTATTGCACCAAACGGTTCTGAAACTTTGGTGGCCGCTTCTACTACAGAAAAAGCTATCATTGAGCAACTGAAAAACACTGGAAA
>NZ_MIIZ01001142.1:0-14038 GCF_001743005.1 Shigella sp. FC1967
GTTTAGGATCTGCAGGTTTTAACTGCTTACCTGTTTTGGGGTCAAATACCCCTATATGTTGACCATCACTGGCGCGATATCCTTCCAGCTCGCCATGCTAATTTCAATCCCATAATCTTATCTACCTTATAGAAATTTTTTTGATATTGCGTTTAGGATCTGCAGGTTTTAACTGCTTACCTGTTTTGGGGTCAAATACCCCTATATGTTGACCATCACTGGCGCGATATCCTTCCAGCTCGCCATGCTGTGAATCCCACTCATAGATCCTTCGCCCTTTATCACCTTTCCAGCGATTACGTTTGCCTGCTCCACCTTGTTTAGGTGTTTTACCTTGAACGGGCTTAAGGATGCCCAATCCTTTAATATCTTCAGCTCTTGGTGCTGGGTGATAACTATGGCCGCGCTCTTTTACGCCTTGGCGAGGTTTATCTTTCTTTCCTGTCGATAAATAAATTGGTTTTATTCCCAATTCCCATGGAAACACCAAAATTATAGGCTCTTTTAGCGAAGACTGTTCTTTCTCACTTTCTGTAAAAAAAAGTAGGTGCATCTAAAGGTAAAGTATTAAACCTAGGAATATCATATATCTTACCAGGTAGATATTTATGTCTTTCTGGCTGAGGTAATGCAGTCCCCGTTAAGATCTCCGCACTACCAATCTGAACTATTCTTTCTTGTTTCTTATTTGGTAAAGTATAAGCAAAAATACCTTTCTCAACCGTTTTTCTTGCTTCAACTACACGAGTTTTAACTGGTGTATTCGTTTTGACTAATTCAATTTGTTTCGTCCCATTAACAATCTGTTCAATTACAGTTGCCGAAGTATTAATGATACCTTTTTGCCTTGCTATATCTCTCAGTTGTGTTTCTTTGGGAATATTTAATTTCAGTCCAGTAGCAGTAAGCGCAGTTTCTTTATTTTTAGGGTATTCTTGATAAATCATTGGAGGGTATCTATCACTCCCGATACCAACGGGAGGAGAACACACCATAAGAAAATCTCTCTTCTTCAAAGAGCCATATTAAGCGTAACCACACAAGTTATTGGCTAATCATGTTCTCTTTCCATGAAAGAGTATTCTTAATAAATAAGGTGTTACCTTCGCTCAGCCATAACGCTCAGGTGAAATTTTAGCTTGTAGCTGTGTGCCTAACGGTAATGTGAAACTTTCACTTAATAAAAAATAACGCTTATCTTTATCACAAATTAAAAGAAGGTAATTTGCCCTTATCTTCTTTTTTATTTTAAATAAAACAGTTTATTTAATAAGAATTATCTTATTAATAACTCAATGAGAATTTATTGATAAATTCATTTTATTTTTTAGAAGAATACAGAAAGAGAGTAATGAAGATTTGATATTAGGGAGTATTGTTTGAGATAAAATTTGTTTTTAGAATGTCATAAATAATGAGTAACGATAAAAAAGAGTAAGTCCTTTTTACTCTTTTTGTTAAATAACTTTCTCGTACAAAAATGATCCTGACTCTGACTTTTTATGGTAATTGCTTAACCTATCATTCATTATTTTTATTGGGTCACAAAAATTAAGTATTCTATCAAATAATGTTAACTGAGGTTGCGCTAATAAACATAAACAAGCTTGAGCCCCCACTTCAGTCACTAAAAAAAAGAGCGGTTTCGTCTTCTTCTTTTAATGAAACTTCTACCACTTGCGATAAATAAGGGTTGATTTGATTATTGTTAACTTCAAAATACCAACTCTTAGGCATCAGTGGCTTTAAAAAGCGATGGGCTATTAATGCATTTAAAGCTAATTCAGCTCTTGATTCTGATGGCATATCTATTTGTCGAATTTGCTCATCGTATCCATAATAAAGAGCTGCATCATCGACGGTAAAAGATGCTGATTGCCGAGCACTCTCACTCAACATTTTGCTTGAAAAGCGGGAACGAAAAACCATACCATTTGCTAAATCAAGCATTAATTTTTGTTGCTCAACATCAAAATACCAACGCCAGCGATCATCGGGTTTTATTATCACTAATTAATCCCCCTTAGATTCATTCCCTGTTTTATACTCTGATAAACAATCAAAATTAAATGACCTAAATAAAATATTTAATATCACCTAACAAAAACAGGATTCATTTTACTATTAATTAAGCACAATCAGTGCAATTTAATAAAAAATAACCAACTAGAGGCAATATAAACGAGTTAAGGGCAGAAGAAAAGCCCCTAACTCATTATTAAATGTATTTAGATATGATTAATTATAGATTTGATAAGTGCAGGACCTTGATAAATGAATCCTGAATAGACTTGAATAAGAGAAGCACCTGCATCCATTTTTTCTCTGGCTGCCGTTAATGAATCAATCCCACCGACACCAATAATAGGTAATGCACCTTTTAATTCTTCATTTAATTGGCGAATGATTTGTGTACTTTTTTGATTGTACAGGACGACCACTTAATCCCCCAGCTTCATTGCAGTGATCTAATCCACTCACTAATGATTTATCTAATGTGGTATTTGTCGCAATAACACCATCAATATGATGACGGACTAAGCTATCTGCAACTTGGATTAATTCTTCATGTGTTAAATCAGGTGCAATTTTAACAGCAACAGGAACATATTTTTGATATTTACCCTGCAACTCTAATTGCTTATTTTTAATTGCTGATAGCAGATCGTCTAATGCTTCACCATATTGTAGTGTACGTAAACCCGGGGTATTTGGTGAGGAGATATTGATTGCGATATACCCCGCATGAGCATAGACTTTTTCCATACAAATCAGATAATCATCTTTACCTTGCTCTACTGGGGTATCTTTATTTTTACCAATATTAATACCCAGTACGCCACCATAACGAGATTGTTTTACATTTTCAATTAAGTTATCGACACCAAGGTTATTAAAGCCCATTCGGTTAATTAAACCTTCTGCTTCCACTAAGCGGAATAAACGAGGTTTATCATTTCCCACTTGAGGACGTGGTGTCACTGTACCAACTTCAATAAAACCAAATCCCATTGCACCCAATGCATCTATGCAATCACCGTTTTTATCAAGACCGGCAGCAAGACCAAGTGGATTTTTAAATGAGAGTCCCATACAGGAAACAGGTTTAGAAGGAAGTGACTGCTGAATAAGAAATTGAAATGGGGAATGAGATAAACGTTTTAACTGGCGGAAGGTAAAATCATGGGCACGTTCAGGATCTAGCCGAAACAATGCCTTCCTGACTAAGGAATAATACATACGATCTCCATTGAGAATATCGGGTATTAGGAATGATATGTCTACGACAATTTAAGCGTCGTGCATCATATAGATAAAAGCACGAAAAGTAAACGTTTCAGTTTAACAATTCGTCATAAAAATCCCCAGACTCTGCTGGGGATCTAGTTATTTTTCTGATTTTATACTATCTACTCACTCATAAAGTGATATAAAACGTAATATTAATCAGCTAACGCCTTGGTGATTTTCTCATATAAATCACCTGATAAATTCTCAAGCTCTTTCAGTTTTAATAACTCTGCACGCATTTTTTCTTGACGTGTTGCATCATAACGTTTCAAGCGAATAAACGGTTCAATAAGGCGTGATGCAACTTGTGGGTTACGGCTATTTAAATCAGTCAGAATTTCTGTCAATAATAAGTAACCAGAACCATCTTCAGCGTGGAAAGCGACTGGATTATTATTAACAAACGCACCAATTAATGCACGAGTGCGATTAGGGTTTGCAAGTGTAAATGAGCGATGAGATAACAGACTCCGTACTTTCTGTAATACATCTGCTGCTGGGCTCATGGCTTGTAAACTAAACCATTTGTCCATCACTAAACCGTCTTGATGCCATTTGTCGTCGAACTCTTGTAATAGAGTATCTTTGCAAGGTAACTGAGCCATTACAGCGGCATTAAGTGCGGCAAGTGCGTCGGTCATGTTATCACTGTTGTGATATTGTACATCAACAAGCTGATTACCCGTTTGCTCATTTTCAACCGCTAAATAAGCTAGACAAACATTACGTAAATCACGCTTTGCAATATCATCATGATTAACACGATAAGCACCAATATGCATTGAATGATAAACAGCAGAGAACTCATCAGCCATTTCAGTTGCGAGTGTTTTACGAATAAAACCAAGTGCTTTATGGATAGCAACAGGATCAATAATGCTAAATGATTCACCTGCTTCAACATCTGTTGGTAATGTCAGAATAAGTGCCGCTAATGCGGGATCGATATCTTTATCAAGTAATACGGCACGGAAAGCATCAACCACCATTTCAGGCAGAATGCAGGTTTCCCCCTTTTGAACTCGAGCAACATTTTCTTTTATATAGCGACCTAATAATGCTTGAGCTGCATCCCAACGTGAAAATGCATTACGTGCATATTTCATTAAGAAAGAGAGTTGCTCATCCGTAAATGGATAGTCAAGTTTTACAGGTGCTGAAAACTCACGTAATAAAGATGGGATCGGTTGTTCTGGCACATCGTCAAAGACAAACTGCTGTTCTTCACGTACCACATTCAATACATTAGAAATAGTTTGACCTTGCGAGCGCAGTGGGATCACATTGCCTTTGGTATCGTACAATTCAATATCTAATGGAATATGTAATGGCTGTTTTTCAGTTTGATCGGCTGTTGGTGGCGTCATTTGACGCACAGTTAACGTATATTGCTTTTTATTGGCATCATAACTATCACGAACAGTCAGTTGTGGCGTCCCTGATTGACTATACCAACGACGGAATAAGGTAAGATCAACATTAGAAGCATCTTCCATTGCCTGAATAAAATCATCGCAAGTTGCAGCACTGCCGTCGTGACGATGAATATACATTTGAATACCCGCTTGGAATTGCTCTTCACCTAATAAGGTGTGGATCATTCGGATCACTTCTGAACCTTTTTCATATACGGTTAAAGTATAGAAGTTGTTCATTTCGATCACACTATCAGGACGAATTGGGTGTGCCATAGGGCTTGCATCTTCTGCAAATTGAGCCGTGCGCATCACTCGTACATTATTGATACGATTAACAGAACGAGAGCCTAAGTCAGAGCTAAATTCTTGATCACGGAAAACGGTTAAACCCTCTTTTAGGCTTAACTGGAACCAATCTCGACAAGTAATACGGTTACCTGTCCAGTTATGGAAATATTCATGACCAATAACAGACTCAATACCTAAATAATCTTTGTCAGTTGCTGTTTCACTTTTCGCGAGCACATATTTAGAGTTAAAGACGTTCAGCCCTTTATTCTCCATCGCTCCCATATTAAAGAAATCAACAGCCACTATCATATAGATGTCGAGATCGTATTCTAAATTAAAGCGAGATTGATCCCATGCCATCGCATTTTTTAATGATGTCATTGCCCAATCTGCACGATCTAAATTACCTTTATCAACAAAAAGCTCTAAAGCAACTTCACGACCGCTTTTGGTGATAAAAGTATCTCGTAGTACATCAAAATCACCCGCTACCAACGCAAATAAATAACTTGGTTTTGGATGTGGATCTTCCCATGTTACCCAATGGCGACCATCATCCAATTCACCTTGTGCTATACGGTTACCATTGGATAATAAATAAGGATACTGTTTTTTGTCTGCGGTGATTGTCGTGGTGTAACGAGCTAATACATCAGGTCTATCTAAATAGTAAGTAATATGGCGGAAACCTTCAGCTTCACATTGTGTACATAATGCATCACCAGAAACATACAATCCTTCTAACGCGGTGTTAGCCGATGGATTAATGTTATTAACAATTTTTAATGTAAATTGCGCTGGTAGTTGTTCAATGATGAGTTTGCCGTTTTCTTCTTTATAGTGTGTCCAAGCTACATCATTCACTGCAATTGATTTTAATGTTAAGTCTTCACCATCTAACACTAATGCTGTCGCATCTGCGTTTAGACGTTTACATTGGCTTATCGCTGTAACCTGGGTATTTTCTTTATCTAAGATAAAATCAAGATGTAAATCGGTGATTGTGTAGTCAGGGGCACGATAATCTTTGCGAAATTTCGCGATTCTTTGTTGTGTCATAGAAAAAACCTTTTAGTTAACACGACTATTTAACAGTTATATTGCCAAAGCTTACTCGTCAAAAATCTGTTTAGCCAGTCGAATATTCAATTGAAAACATTAAAAGTCAACAGAATGTTAATACTTTATTAATACATGTAATCAATTTATTTGGTAAATGATGCTAATATACTCCCAAATTATGTTTAACGTGGTAAACTCATCTAAGTTTTACAGCTTGTTTTTATGTTGCAGAGAAATATTATTGAATAGTGACGCATTGTCATCATATTCGGGTATACTCTCCAACCTTAACGATTTAGCAGACATAAAAACGCTCCGTGAGGATGCTTGACGCGCTATGATTTTAGACGCTACACCGATTATTACATCACTGTTGGATACCGATGCATATAAGCTCCACATGCAACAAGCGGTTTACCACCATTATAGTGATATTCCTGTCGTTGCTGAGTTCCGCTGCCGGAGTGATGAACGTCTAGGTGAATATGCAACAACCTTACGCCATCAAGTTAACATGATGGCAGACTTGTCATTAACGAATGAAGAGTTTGACTATCTTCAGAGTCTCCCCTTTTTCAAAAATGACTATCTGCACTGGTTTAAGCATTTTCGCTTTAAACCAGAACAAGTCCAAATTTCAACAACACCTGAAAACCAACTGACGATCAGAATAACGGGGCCTTGGCGCGAAGTCATTCTATGGGAAGTTCCTTTGTTGGCTTTAGTGAGTGAAATTGTACATCGTGTTCGCTCTCCTCAAATCACGCCTGATGATGCAGTTAATCAACTACGTAAGCTAATTGATATCTTCTATCATGATGCAGCAGAGCAACAGATTGACTTAGCTGATTTTAAATTGATGGATTTTGGTACTCGTCGCCGTTTCTCTTATGATGTACAGCGCGCCATTGTGGATGAGCTGAAAAATCATTTCCCTTATCTTATTGGTACAAGTAACTACCATTTAGCTGAACGTATGCAATTAGCCCCAGTAGGAACACAGGCTCACGAGTGGTTTCAAGCTCATCAGCAGATTAGCCCTGAGCTAGCAAATAGCCAACGCGCAGCCTTGCAATCTTGGTTAGATGAATATCCAGACCAATTAGGTATTGCATTAACAGATTGCATTACAATGGATGCGTTTTTGCGTGATTTTGATAAAACCTTTGCCGAAAGTTACCAAGGTTTACGTCACGACTCTGGCGATCCGATTGAATGGGGTGAAAAAGCGATCGCGCATTATGAAAAATTGGGTATTGATCCAATGAGTAAGGTATTAGTCTTTTCTGATAGCCTCGATTTTCAAAAAGCACTCGTACTTTATAAGCATTTCCATAAGCGTATTCGTCTAATTTTTGGTATTGGCACTCGACTCACGTGTAACATTCCTGAAATAACGCCTCTTAATATTGTGATTAAGCTGGTGGAGTGTAATGGTAAACCCGTTGCTAAATTATCAGATAGCCCCGGTAAAACCATTTGTGACGATAATGATTTTGTTGACAAGCTACGTAAAGCCTTTGACGTTCCTCTTGTTAAACAAGCCTGTTAATTAACTCAAAATTCTTCATTAATAAAAGAAAGGGTAATATTTGCCCTTTCTTTTGTCATCTCTCACCCATAACACCTACTCTTATCAATATTTCATCTATTTTTATCAATTTATTTTATACAAAAGCTTTTCTCTTCTTTATTGACTCTTTAAACTAAAATTTCCTACTTGTTTCCTGCGCTATTGCAAGTAACATAGAAAAACTGTCCGACAGGGGCAGAGTGAATTAACCAAACAATTATTTTAATTAAACGAAGAGAGATTTATTTATGATCGTTGCGCCTGTAGTCGACGTACTGCAAGGCCGTATCGCGGTTGGCGAAGACGTCACCGTTCGCGGTTGGGTACGTACAAGAAGAGATTCAAAAGCTGGTATCTCATTCCTTACCGTCTATGACGGTTCCTGCTTTAATCCAGTACAGGCCATCATTAATAATAATTTACCGAATTATCAAGATGAAGTGCTGCACTTAACCACAGGCTGTTCTGTGGAAGTCACCGGTAAAATTGTTGAATCTCCGGGCCAGGGACAGAACTTTGAAATTCATGCCACCCATGTTGTTGTGGTAGGAATGGTCGATGATCCGGAAACTTATCCGATGGCCGCCAAACGTCATAGTATTGAGTACCTACGTGAAGTTGCTCACCTTCGTCCTCGTACTAACTTAATTGGTGCAGTTGCTCGTGTTCGTCACACATTAGCACAAGCACTACATCGTTTCTTCGATGAACAAGGCTTCTTCTGGGTTTCTACGCCACTGATTACAGCGGCTGATACCGAAGGTGCAGGTGAGATGTTCCGTGTCTCTACACTTGATATGAACAACCTACCACGCACAGATAAAGGCGACGTTGATTTTAGTGAAGACTTTTTTGGCCGCGAAGCGTTTTTAACGGTTTCTGGTCAGCTAAATGGTGAAACTTACGCCTCTGCATTAAGCAAAGTGTATACTTTCGGTCCAACCTTCCGAGCTGAAAACTCAAATACCAGTCGTCATCTCGCTGAATTTTGGATGGTAGAGCCTGAAGTCGCATTTGCTGATCTTAACGATATCGCAGCCCTTGCTGAAAAAATGCTGAAATACACCTTTGCAGCCGTATTAGCAGAGCGTAAAGATGATATGGAATTCTTTGCACAACGTGTCGATAAAGACGCAATTACACGCTTAGAGAACTTTATCACCTCTGACTTTGCTCAAATCGATTATACCGATGCGGTCACTGTGCTTGAAAACTGTGGTGAGAAATTTGAAAACCCTGTTTATTGGGGTGTTGACCTCTCTTCTGAGCATGAGCGTTATCTTGCAGAGAAACACTTTAAAGCACCTGTTGTGGTGAAAAACTATCCGAAAGACATTAAAGCATTTTATATGCGTATGAATGAAGATGGTAAAACAGTTGCAGCAATGGACGTGTTAGCACCAGGCATCGGTGAAATCATCGGTGGTTCTCAGCGTGAAGAGCGTTTAGATATGTTTGATAAACGTTTAGACGAAATGGGAATGAGTAAAGAAGACTACTGGTGGTATCGCGACCTACGTCGTTATGGCACTGTACCCCATTCAGGATTTGGTTTAGGTTTTGAACGTTTAGTTGCTTATGTGACCGGCGTTGCAAACGTTCGTGAAGTTATTCCATTCCCACGTACACCAAGAAATGCAGATTTCTAATTTAGTGATTAATTAGTATTCAACTGGAAATTTACATTGCTGTTTTATTGTGCTCGTTTTACTTAAGTGAAGAAGCCAACCTCAAGGTTGGCTTTTTTTTATGCATGGCTGTTATTTGATACAAAAGTTCCCCCAAATACACACTTTGAAATACATAGTTACAATTTGTTACACTTTTTTCGTTTTTGTAGCAAATTGGGGGTAGATAAAATTTTTTACCAATGGAACACTGTCACCCGACACAGACGACACTTAACTCTCATAAATAGTTCCATAAAAATTAAGAAACTATTTCTGGCAGTGGCAAAGGTGTCTGAATAACACCAATGAGGGTAATAATAATGATGAAGCGCAATCTTCTTGCAGTGGTAATCCCAGCTTTAATGTTTGCTGGTGCAGCAAACGCAGCTGAAATGTACAACAAAGACGGCAACAAAGTAGACATCTACGGTAAAGTTGACGTTCGTCATTACTTCGCAGATTCTGATACAAATAGTGATCACGAAAGCGGTGACGCTTCACGTGCTCGTATCGGTTTCAAAGGCGAAACTCAAATCAATAAAGATTTAGTTGGTTTTGGTCGTTTCGAGTATGAAATCAAAACTAATACTACTGAAAGCGAAAACTCATCTAAAACTCGTTTCGCTTACGCTGGTTTTAAATTCGCTGACTACGGCTCATTAGATTATGGTCGTAACTACGGTGTAATTTACGACACCAACGCATGGACAGACGTTCTGCCTTTATGGGGCGGTGACTCAATGTCTCAGTCTGATGTTTATATGACTGGTCGTACTACTGGCGTTCTGACTTACCGTAACACTGATATGTTCGGTTACGTTGATGGCCTGAACTTTGCTCTGCAATACCAAGGCAAAAACAACGAAAACACCAACAATAGCAGCAAACGTATTGATACAGCTAAAGCTAATGGTGACGGTTTCGGTTTCTCTACATCTTACAACTTAGGTTGGGGTGTAACACTGGGTGGTGGTTACTCTAACTCTGCTCGTACTAACTGGCAGGAACACCACAGCAGCGCAACTGGTAAAAATGCAGAAGCATGGAACTTTGGTGGTAAATTCGCAGCTAACAACGTTTATTTAGCGGCTATGTACGGTGAAAGCCGTAACATGAACTACTACGGTAAAGGCACTATCGCTAACAAAACTCAAAACATCGAGTTAACTGCACAATATGACTTTGTTGATTTAGGTCTGAAACCATCTTTAGGTTATGTTCAATCTAAAGGTAAAGATCTGAACAATGGCGTTGGTGGTCTGAAAGACAACGATCATGATTTAGTTAAATATATCTCTGTAGGTTCATTCTACAAATTTAACAAAAACATGACTGCAGTTATTGATTATAAAATCAACCTGTTAGATAAAGATGACTTCACTAAAGCTTACGGCGTTGCAACTGACAACGTAGTTGGTTTAGGTCTGACTTATCAGTTCTAATTACCGCTTTAGGTAATTAAACAGTCAAGTTAATAATTGATTTGAAAAGCAACACTTCGGTGTTGCTTTTTTATTTGCACAAATTTAACACTCCTTCTCTCCCCCCTTTCCCTTATCTTTTTATTTACCCCTAAATTAATCACACTTAATTAGCTTCTCTATTGTGATAACACGCTCTGTGATCCCCCATTTTTGAAATATTTAAAAGTTTATCATACTAAACAATTATGTCTTTTTAGTGATTTATTTTTACATGTTAATATAATCACAGGATATTCACTTATTTACATCTTGTTTTGCTATTTATTCTCACTTAGTTCACAACTTCTTGTTAATTTCTCTACAAACAGTTGGCAAAAAGGCCTCATAGCGTTACTCTTGATACTCATATTTCGGCTTCGTTTTGAGCTTAGGGAACAATTACACTATGTTTGAGAAAATCATTGCTGCACCAGCCGATCCTATTCTAGGTTTAGCTGATAGTTTCCGTTCTGATCCTCGTGAAAACAAAATTAACTTAGGGATTGGTGTTTACAAGGATGAAACAGGCAAGACCCCTGTTTTAACCACGGTTAAGAAAGCAGAAAAATACCTGTTAGAAAACGAAACCACTAAAAATTACCTTCCTATTAGCGGTATCCCTGAATTTGGCAATGTAACACAAGCACTTCTGTTTGGTGAACAACACCCTATTATCACTGAAAAGCGCGCACGCACAGCACAAGCTCCAGGTGGCACAGGTGCTTTACGTATTGCTGCTGATTTTATTGCTCAGCAAACCACAGCAAAACGCGTTTGGATAAGCAATCCAACTTGGCCTAACCATAATAATATTTTCCAAACAGCAGGTCTTGAGATCTGTCATTACGATTATTATGATGCTGAAAATCATGGGTTAGACTTTGATGGTATGTTAGCAAGCCTTGAAAATGCACAAGCGGGTGATGTTGTTTTGTTCCACGGTTGCTGCCATAACCCAAGTGGTATTGATCCAACAGAAGAGCAATGGCGCCAATTAGCAGCACTATCAGCAGAAAAAGGTTGGTTACCTGTTTTTGACTTTGCATACCAAGGTTTTGCACGTGGTCTTGAAGAAGATGCGCAAGGCTTACGCCTCTTTGCAGAAAAGAACCCGGAGCTTATTGTTGCTAGTTCATATTCTAAAAACTTCGGTCTCTACAATGAACGTGTAGGTGCATGCACGATTGTTACCAAAGACAGTGACACTGCTGAGAAAGCTTTTAGCCAAGCAAAAGCCATTATTCGTGCTAACTACTCTAACCCACCAGCACATGGTGCTTCAGTGGTTACAACTATTCTTTCTAACCCAGAGTTAAAAGAAGAATGGATTGAAGAACTGACAACCATGCGTGAACGTATTCAGCGTATGCGTCAACTGTTAGTCACCACATTGCAAGAAAAAGGTGCTAAGCAAGACTTTAGCTTTATTATTGACCAAAATGGGATGTTTTCATTTAGTGGTTTAAATAAAGAGCAAGTTGAACGTTTACGTGCTGAATACGGTATTTATATCGTAGGTTCAGGGCGTATTAACGTTGCAGGCTTAACCCTTGAGAATATGGTTCCACTGTGCGAAGCCATTGTTGCCGTACTCTAATTACCTTTTAAAGTGTCATTAAGATAAATGCCACATTTTAATAATGATAATGTGGCATTCTTATTTAGAGTCATCAAACAAATCACATTTTTACTCATAAAAAAAGCGCTTTATAATAAAGCGCTTTTCTTTATTTACTTATATCAGTCAGTACACAATTACCAGATTGGCATTTCATCTTGTAAAAAAGGATTATATTGGCGTTCATGCCCTAAATTAGACATAGGACCATGTCCTGGAATAAACAGATAATCATCGCCTAAAGGTAAGACTTTATTTTTGATTGAAGCAATAAGATCGGCATGGTTTCCACGCGGAAAATCGGTACGACCAATGCTTTCTTTGAATAACACATCTCCCATAGAGATAAGTTTATTTTGATGGTTTACAAAAATAATATGTCCCGGTGTATGCCCTGGGCAATGTAATACAGATAACGAAATTGTTTTACCTATTGTGACGGTATCGCCTTCATTTAACCAGCTATCTGGTGTAAATGATTTACCACAAGGAAAATTAAACATACGGCACTGTTGCTCTAATTCCTCTAATAAGAAATTATCATCTTTATGGGGACCATAGACAGGAACATGAAAATGTTCAACAATCTGAGAGGTGCCTGCAATATGGTCAAAGTGTCCGTGTGTTAATAATACTTTGGTTAATGTTAACTGGCGTTCTTCGATTTCTGCAATAAGCCTTTCGACATCGCCACCAGGATCAACAATTGCCGCTTCTTTTGTTTCATCACACCATATAAGGGTGCAATTTTGCATATAGTTTGTCACAGGTACAATGTGATACATCATCAACCACTCCACTCTCTATTAACTAATTCTCAATAGATTACCATGAGCGAACGGGTCCTGTATCAATATGCACGAAATTACTTTTCGGATAGTAACCAACGCCTCCCGCTTTCATTCTTAAAGCGACTTGACGTACTTTGGCAAGATCAGTACCGACTAAACGAAAATCCATTGCTTGTCCACGCGTGTGATAGCTCTTCTTTGCCACTCCGCTACTACTATGGCGCAGATTATTATTTGTCACTAAAGAGCGATAACCTGAAATAAGTTCAACGGGTTTATTGTTATTGAGCATCACTTGCAATAAGTAGATTTGGTCGAATAGCGCAGGATCAATGGTTTTGATTTTATTTTGACGGTAATCTCTAAAAAGGTGATTTAATTTAGCAAGTTCATGTTTATTATAACGTTTTCCATCAAAAAACTCGGCTTTAATAGTTTCACCAGTATTTAAATTATTAAAGCGAAGGATTTTTGGTTTAGGTGTAGCTAATGAAGCAAATGCATGAGTAGGCAATAACCCTAACCCCACTGCGGCCATACCAAGCCCCAGCCATTTACGGCGATGTGAATCAATAATATCCATAGTATATGCACTCAACAAATTATTTCGGGAGGAAGAACCTTTATTATGACAATATTTTTTCTCGAATTGTTTCTTATGGTTTGTATAGTATTGTAAATAACACTTCGTTTCAATTTATCGGCATTTCAAATCTTATTAATTTTATTATTTATACTAAAATCTCTTTTTATCGTTCTAATTTTAATAGAAATTTTAAAAATATTTAATCATTTATTATATTTTTTATAACCATAAGAGAATATAATCATCTTATTGATTTATATAAAAATAAAGGGTAG
>NZ_MIIZ01001143.1:0-655 GCF_001743005.1 Shigella sp. FC1967
AAAAAGAGCAAAATCGCTTAAAACAAGCGCAACTGATTGGCGAAATTGGCAATCAGACCATGGATATCATCCGCACCGAAGGAAATATTGCGGGCTATAAAGCCCAAAAAGACCCGGAAGCACTGGCGGTGGCGAAACTGCAATTAGAAGCCGATGGAAAAGTCCCAACGGATAAGGACATTCAACAGCGAGCCTACAAAAATGCCATGGCACAATACGGTACAGGCAGTGATTTCCAGAAAGCTGCTCAAGCGGTGACAGGATTACTGCAAGGGCTTGCGGGTGATAACTTAGCCGGTGCATTGGCAAATGCCTCATCACCGTACTTAGCAAATAAGATTAAAGAGCTGACAACTGACCCTGCTACTGGTGAGGTTAATAAAGGAACCAATGCCATGGCACATGCTATGTTAGGCGCCGTAGTCGCTGAGCTGAATAACCAATCTGCTGCTGCGGGTGGATTAGGTGCAGGCGGTGGCGAGCTGTCCGCTCATGTTATCTTAAACACTCTCTTCCCGGGCAAGAAGGTTTCAGACTTAACCGAAAGTGAGAAACAGCAAGTCAGCGCACTGAGCCAATTGGCTTCTGGTCTTGCTGGTGGACTGACTACCGGTGATATGGCTGGTGCAATTACTGGCTCGCAAGCTGGGAAAAA
>NZ_MIIZ01001144.1:0-650 GCF_001743005.1 Shigella sp. FC1967
CGACGTCTTTAATTGGCTGGAAAGCCGGGGCAAAAATCATTCACCGCCCTCCTCAGCAAGTTCGCGGACGACAAACTTCTTGCCTCTGGCTGTAATGATGCTCGGAGTGTGCTCCAGCTCGAACCGGGTAATCAGATCTGGCGTCAGCAGATATACCGGCGCGTCAAAGTTGTCGGTGACACTCTTGTAGGAATCCCAGCCTTTGTCTTTATCGAACTCTGTAGCGATATAGGTGATCCGTTGTACGCCAGGTTCCTGCTTGATTTCAGGCAGCTTCTTGGCGAGCAGCTCCATTTGCTTTTTGTCCAGTGGGTCGAAAATCACAACTGCTTGGGTAAATGGCCGCGTTCCAGGCTTGCAAACTTCCTTCGGATCGCACAACGGGTTAATCACGTCACCAGCGTGAGCGAACACAGTGCCATCCGGAGTGCTTATGTCACTGGTGATCATGACGCTGGGGTCAATCTCTCGGGTTCGAGATTTGGGCGCTCTGGGTAGCTCATTGAAGTTTTGCTTGGTCCAGAAGCGCTCTACAGCCTGTTTCTTCTTCTCTTCCCAGTCGATATTGGCAAGGCGTTTCTTGGCAACATCAATAAGGTCTGGCTCGCTGATTTTCTCCACTGGCCCCTTAACGCCGAGATCGCCTTTTT
>NZ_MIIZ01001145.1:0-647 GCF_001743005.1 Shigella sp. FC1967
GCGTCAAGGTGTAACAGCCACTGACGCCGCTATCCTGCTCAATAGGTCTCCGTACAAAACACGATGGAGACTGTGGGCCGAGAAGACTGGGTATGCGCGTGAAGTCGATCTAAGTCTCAATCCGCTGGTTCGCCGGGGGATAGAAAACGAAGATGCTGCAAGACGCGCTTTCGAGGAGAAGTATGATGACATGCTGCTCCCCGCCTGTGTCGAATCGGTTCAATACCCGCTCATGAGGGCCTCCCTGGATGGCCTGAGAGATAACGGGGAGCCCGTCGAGCTGAAAAGCCCGAGTGCGACTGTCTGGGAAGATGTTTGTGCTGAGAAAGCAAACAGCAAGGCATACCAGCTTTATTACCCGCAGGTGCAACACCAGCTCCTGGTAACGGGGGCCAAGCAAGGCTGGTTAGTCTTCTACTTTGAAGGTCAGATTCAGGAGTTTCCAATACTCCGAGACGAAGCCATGATTCAAGAAATCTTGGCCGAGGCTAAAAAGTTCTGGCAACAGGTAGTAGACAAGAAGGAGCCCGACAAAGATCCAGAGAGAGACCTGTACATACCGCAAGGTGAAGAGGTCAACCGTTGGATTGCTGCTGCTGAGGAATACCGCCTCTATGATGCAGAGATTCAGGAGCTGAAACAGCGAC
>NZ_MIIZ01001146.1:0-646 GCF_001743005.1 Shigella sp. FC1967
GATGTCCACTGATTGGTTTTTGGTGAAATGGCTGAAACGTTATCGTTACCCGCCGTACTAAAGAGCACACCCGCAAACGGCAACGAGCGATAACCTGATAATAGTGGAGCCAAGTTATTGGCGAGTTTTTCACATCCTTCATACTGCAAAAAGCGAGCTAAAGCCAGTAAATAGGTCTGTGTTTGATTATGTAAGACTGCTTGTGTACCTTGTTCCACTAATGCAGGTAAAAGCGTTTTTAAGTCATTGGAAAGCGTTTTCAGCCGTCGCCTTGAAAGGAGCTGAATAAAGCACGGTGGGCGTTTTCATCTGTGGTTATTTCGCCGTTATTACTGACGTTCCAAAGCCAAATGGGGGGCTTGCCAGCGTAATTGACGAAAGAGCTGGTGGAAATAGCGGCTTGCGGTATCGGTGTTGGTCGAATTTAAGTGATTAAATAAGGAATGACCCAGCGGTTGTTGCGATAAATTATTTTCTGATACCCAAATAACGGCATCAAGTGGACGACGGCGACGTAGCTGTTTTAGATCTTGAATTAAATTTTCATCCATAGGTTGATGGATATCGCCACCATAGATAAGCAATGTGCCGTTACTTTCTTGCCAGATCTCCGTTGTTAGGTTGGGAGTGAGTTTTTCGATAGCAA
>NZ_MIIZ01001147.1:0-643 GCF_001743005.1 Shigella sp. FC1967
TGTAGTCGCATCCGTTTTTTTCAAATCAACACTGATTTGCTCTTTATCATGCGCGCCAATTTGTAAATTTAATGTACTATCTTCACTTAACACTTTGACGCCATTAAATTGTGTTTGTTCTGATATACGATTTATTTCAGCAGTACGTTGGTTCACTTCTTCTTGGATAGATTTAATATCAGAATCTGAATTAGAACCATTTTTAGCTTGTACGGTTAATTCACGAATACGTTGCAGGTTATTATTAATTTCATTTAATGCCCCTTCTGTCGTTTGGGTAATAGAAATACCATCGTTCGCATTACGTGAAGCTTGAGTCAACCCATTAATATTAGAAGTAAAACGGTTCGCGATAGCTTGACCTGCGGCGTCATCCTTGGCGCTATTAATACGTAAACCCGAAGAAAGACGTTGAATTGCTGTATTTAAGGCGCTTTGTGAGCGATTTAAATTCTTTTGAGCAACCAGTGATGTTGGGTTAGTCATAATTACTTGTGGCATACAATATTCCTTCGACTTGATTTTAAAATACTTTTAAATGAATAGGTTAGTTATTACGTCACTGTAATAACGTTGCCTATACACTATCGTCACCAATATCGAGGGGTTTATGATTTTCGGCATCGTGAAAATAGCAAAAAAA
>NZ_MIIZ01001148.1:0-638 GCF_001743005.1 Shigella sp. FC1967
TCGTTTCTCTTCTTCTCGTATTTTATAGTTATGTTCTATCTGTTGTTGTGTTAATTTTAATCGGCCTTTATCAGGGAAATGATTAGGTACCCAAACTGGTTCTGCTTTTATTTCTTCGAACATACGGCGGGCTCCTTCATATTATGAGGCTCATTAATCGGGTATTCAGGATCACCATAGCTATAGCAAGAAGTGGTGATTTTCACTTCGTCACAAGGTAAAAAATGGACATCGACCCCACACACTTCTTTATCATATTGCGGAATAGGCACCCAAGCTTCGTGGGTTGAGGTATTATCGCGCAGTTGTTGCTCCCAGCGATTATAGGCTTCGACTTGGTCAAAATCAGGTGCTGGTGGAAATTTTGTGGTATCCACCTTTTTCCATTGAATATGTGCGATTAAATTAGGGCGCCATTTTTCAGGGATCATCACACAACAGACCGTGCCGCCAATACTGCCGTAACCTTCATTAATTGAAAAACCTGAAATTTCAAATTGTGTGTGGTTATAGCCCTGAAGCCCGGCTCCCAAGATGGCGTTTTCTGGTTTTGCACCCCAAGAGCCCGCATTGGCACAACCGGAAAGGAAAAAAGAGATAATTAAGAGCGAGGCAAGTTTGGGGGAAATTTGCCAAAA
>NZ_MIIZ01001149.1:0-635 GCF_001743005.1 Shigella sp. FC1967
TCGTTTCTCTTCTTCTCGTATTTTATAGTTATGTTCTATCTGTTGTTGTGTTAATTTTAATCGGCCTTTATCAGGGAAATGATTAGGTACCCAAACTGGATCTGCTTTTATTTCTTCGAACATACGGCGGGCTCCTTCATTTTCATTGGTTCAGTTATTGGATATTCAGGGTCGTGATAGCTATAACAGGAAGTAGTGATTTTTACTTCATTACAAGGTAAAAAATGCACTTTTACACTACAAGGTTCATCATATTGTGGGATTGGCACCCAAGCTTCGTGATAGGTCGTATAGCGGTCTAATTCTTTTTCCCAGCGATTATAGGCTTCGACTTGGTCAAAATCAGGTGCTGGTGGAAATTTTGTGGTATCCACCTTTTTCCATTGAATATGTGCGATTAAATTAGGGCGCTATTTTTCAGGGATCATCACACAACAGACCGTGCCACCAATACTGCCGTAACCTTCATTAATTGAAAAACCTGAAATTTCAAATTGTGTGTGGTTATAGCCCTGAAGCCCGGCTCCCAAGATGGAGTTTTCTGGTTTTGCACCCCAAGAGCCCGCATTGGCACAACCGGAAAGGAAAAAAGAGATAATTAAGAGCGAGGCAAGTTTGGGGGAAATTTGCCAAAA
>NZ_MIIZ01001150.1:0-626 GCF_001743005.1 Shigella sp. FC1967
AAAAAAAATCGACGTAATAGATTTAGGTTCTGCTGTTGCGCCGATACAGATTAGTGATGTTGAGGCATTGGAGCAGGTATCCAGAGAAGATTACACGCTCCCGATTTTTGTGCCGGAGGGGCAGAAGTGGGTTCTCCCTGGTGGCGCATTTGGCCGAGAGGCCTGTGGTTCTGATTGATTTGTGCAGAGGTGGCAATGTTGGATTTTGTTTTTTTGGTGTTTTTGGGGTTGGGCATATCTATGGTGCTGGTGCGTCGGTCTTCCCGTAAGGGGATGGATCTTGAACTGACATGGCTCCAGTCGTTGAAGGTCGTGCTGGTTCGTGGAGCTGTTGCATTGGGCCTGGGGTTTGGCATTGGCAGGCTTGTATTGATGGGGATGCAGTATGGTTTCCTGAGTGAGTCTGTCCTGAGGGAACATGCACTTGTCTCCGTAGCGGTGGTGCTGATCTGTGGGCTTGGTTCGTTCGTTGCGTTTCAGTGGATCATCGGAAGGATCTCTGGAAGATCGATCAGCGTCGTTTCTGTGATCAAAGTTGTGATGTACGAGTCTGGTTACTTTGTGCTGTCGATGCTTATCTTGTTGGTGATACTCGTCCTGTTCGGCCTTGCATACGAGACTTTTTT
>NZ_MIIZ01001151.1:0-621 GCF_001743005.1 Shigella sp. FC1967
AACGCACTGGTATTGCGGTCGGTGTCTTGTGCAGCACCAATCTGCTTGGGAGGTTCACTCTTTGGTGCAGTCTCTATGGATAGCGCTGGTGGTTGGCTGGCAACCTTCTGCATTTCACCATCTTGCTTAACCACCCCCAGGTCCTGAGTTTTGACGTGCGTTTGTGCTGGTGGTGCTAACTGGTATTTGACTGCCAGGTTGTTCCCGTGGACTTCAATGGTTTGCAGGGAGATGGGTTTACCTTCCAACTTGGTCAGAGCTTCTTGGAGCGGTAGCTCCTGAGCATCAGTCATACCGCCCATAAAGCCATTGAGCCCGTCATCATGGACGCGACAACGCAGCCTTCCCGAATAGCTACGGTATTCACCTGGGCAAACAAAATAGCCGCCCTGAGGGCCGTCTAGCTTGCGCCACTTATTACTTTTGAAGGCCTCCACTTTGGTTACAACCGGCTGGCCGTCATGGTAATCAATGACAGTTTTACTCTCTGGGCCAGTGTCCTCTACCTTCTTGCTGCCTGAGTCATCTGAGAGCATTTGCCCCACTGCTACGCCAGTCACAAAGTCACTGGCAAAGGCCGCAGGAGCTGCGACCATGAGACCAACCAGCAAAAGAAGGGGG
>NZ_MIIZ01001153.1:0-14009 GCF_001743005.1 Shigella sp. FC1967
AAGCATCTAAGCGGGAAACTTGCCTCGAGATGAGTCTTCCCTGTCACCTTGAGTGACCTAAAGGAACGTTTAAGACTAAGACGTTGATAGGCTGGGTGTGTAAGCGTAGCGATACGTTGAGCTAACCAGTACTAATGAACCGTGAGGCTTAACCTGACACACCGAAGGTGTTTTGTCAGAGAGACGAAACGATGAAGTAAGCTTGTTTAAGATTGATATTACTGGTGACGAACCGCTAAAAAGGTGAGTGACGGGTAATAAAACAGAATTTGCTTGGCGGCCATAGCGCAACGGTCCCACCTGATCCCATGCCGAACTCAGAAGTGAAACGTTGTAGCGCCGATGGTAGTGTGGGGTCTCCCCATGTGAGAGTAGGGAACTGCCAGGCATTAAATAAGACGAGAAAGCCAACCCAATGGGTTGGCTTTTTTGCGTTTATTATTTATGAATTTAAAAAATTTTATACTGATAGTTTAGCTATTCATCATTCTATAATAAGTTGTTTTTATTATAAATAACAATTTATAAATCTTTATATTTAACATTTACCCGCATTTTAAACATACCAAGTTATAAAAAAACACAGAATTAAACATATATTTAACAGCTTTTTTTGTGCCAGTATTAATTGTCATACAAATTAAAATAATAAACTAACGGTTTGAGTCAGTGTGTTGTTTTGCAAATGATGAGTAATAGGAGCATAAGCGTGGATGTTAATTTCTATGTAACTTGTATCGGGGGATGCTCTGAAATCCCAGATGGCGAAAGACAGTGTATTGCTGTTAGAAAAGTTAGGTTGTCGAATTCATTTTCTGGAAAAACAAGGGTGTTGCGGTCAACCAGCAATTAATAGTGGTTATATTCAAAATGCAAAACTGGCCATGAAAATGTTAATTGAGACATTTGAAGCTAATGAATTCCCTATCATATCCCCCGCTGGTTCTTGTACTTATGCAATAAAAGGTTATGCCAAATATCTTGCTGATGAGCCTGAATGGGCATTACGTGCTGAAAGAGTTGCTAATAGAATGTTTGATTTAACTTCTTTTATCGTAAAGCAATTAGACATTGTTGATGTCGGTGCAAGCCTTAATGGTAAAGCGGTTTATCATCCTTCTTGTAGCCTATTTCGTAAAATGGGCGTTAAAGAAGAACCTCTTATTTTGTTACGTCATGTCAAAGGGCTTGAGTTATTACCTTTTACGGACATGGAAACGTGTTGTGGGTTTGGGGGAACATTCTCTGTAAAAATGGCAGAGATCTCTGGTGAAATGGTGAAAGAAAAAGTACACCATATTATGGAAGTTAAGCCTGATTATTTAATTGGTGCTGATGTAAGTTGCTTATTAAATATTGGTGGGCGTTTAGAACGGGAAGGTCATCCTGTCAAAGTATTACATATTGCTCAGGTATTAATGAGCCATGAGGAGGAATTATGTCGTTAAGAACAAGTACTATTCCCTTCAAGGATTTAATTAATCGCCAAGTCCATGATGAAGTGATGCAAAAAGCAGTTGCTAATGCTCAAGAGACCATAGGACGTAATCGCCAAAAAATGGTGGATGAACTCGGTCATTGGGAAGATTGGCGTGATAGAGCAGCTCAAATTCGTGATCATGTATTGGCAAATCTAGATGCCTATCTATATCAGCTATCTGAAAAAATTGAACAACATGGTGGCCATGTATTTTTTGCTCAAACAAAAGAAGAAGCAACACAATATATATTAAATGTTGCGAAAGAGAAAAAAGCAAAGAAGATTGTTAAAGCTAAATCAATGGTGACAGAAGAAATAGGCATGAATAAAGCATTAGAAGATGCTGGTATTAATGTTATTGAAACCGATTTAGCTGAATTTATTCTACAACAAGCAAAAGATGCACCTTCTCATGTTGTTGTGCCTGCTATTCATAAAAATAGAGAGCAAATACGACAAATATTTCACGATAAGCTGGGTTATAACGGCTCTGATACACCAGAAGAGATGACTCGTTTTGTTCGCCAAAATATACGGGATGATTTTTTTACGGCAGATATTGGGATCACTGGGTGTAATTTTGCTGTTGCTGAGACGGGTTCTATCTGTCTAGTAACGAATGAAGGTAACGCTAGATTAAGTACCACATTACCTAAAACTCATATAGCGGTAATGGGAATGGAACGTATTGCTCCTACATTTAAAGAAGTTGATATCTTGATTACTATGTTAGCGCGTAGCGCTGTAGGGTTGCGTTTAACGGGGTATAACACTTGGCTCACAGGTCCTAGAGAAAATGACAACGTAGATGGCCCAGAAGATTTTCATCTTGTTATTGTTGATAATGGGCGTTCAAAAATCATTGGCTCTGAATTTAAAGATATTTTACGTTGTATTCGTTGTGGTGCTTGCATGAATACTTGTCCTGCCTATCGACATATTGGTGGACAAGGTTATGGTTCTATTTATCCAGGCCCTGTTGGCGCTGTTTTAACTCCGCTTTTAGGCGGATATAAAGATTTTAAATACTTGCCTTATGTTTGTTCATTATGTACAGCATGTGACTCTGTATGTCCTGTAAAAATACCATTATCAGGTCTCATTAAAAAACACAGAGCGGTTATGGTTACAGAAGGTATTACCCCAAAAACAGAACGTACTATTACCGATATCTTTAATTATGTTAATCGTCATCCTGCATTATGGAAAGTAGGGATGAATGTAGGTGCTCATGCAGCGAAATGGTTTATTAAAGATGGCAAAGTACCATTAAATATTGGAGCGTTAAAAGCGTGGACTGAAGCAAGAGATCTCCCTGAAGGTGATGGAGAAAGTTTTCGTAGCTGGTTTAAAAAAACATCAAAAAGAGGAGAAATAAGCAATGAATAATAACAAAGAAGCTTTTTTATCTCATCTTGCTTCTCAATTAGGTAGACCATTAAAAACTAATCCTGAAGTATTGCCTGTACCCGTTAATATGTATCCTGAAGAACGATTAACTGATCTATCAGAAGAAGATTGCTACCAGTATTTTCTTAACACCGCTAAGTTAGCAGGAAGTCGTTATGAACTTACAACACAAGATGCATTATCTCACACCTTACTTACACTGACTGAGAAGTATGGCGAACCTGTTATTTTAACAGGAGATCTGCGTTTAAAAGAGAGTGGTGCTATCGATTTATTATCACTGCATTGTGAAGTGCAAATTTGGGATCACCATCTCGGTGAAAAAAATATTGAATTAGTTAAGCGGGCTAAGGTTGGAATTGTATTTGCTGAATATGGGCTAGCAGAATCGGGAGGGGTGGTTTTATTTTCAGGGGCAGATAAAGGACGTAGTGTTAGCTTAATACCAGAAACCACGATTTTTGTTATTAAACGCAGTACCATTTTACCCCGAGTTGCACAGTTAGCAGAGAAGCTACATCAAATGGCTGAATGTGATATTAGAATGCCTTCTTGTATTAATATTATCAGTGGTCCTAGTTGTACCTCTGATATTGAGTTAATTAAAGTTGTTGGTGTTCACGGATCTTTAAATGCCATTTATGTTGTAATTGAAGACCGTTAATTGTTGTTTATAATGAGCCACATATTATTGTGGCTCTTGTTGCTCTGATCTCAAGTTATTATAATTTAACAAATTTTTATTACCATCAATAACGGTGATTGATGCTTTCGGACGATAGCACTCATTTAATGGTGAGTGACATTTTTGAGGAGAATGATGTTCTATTCCAAGCCAACTACTGAGTAACCAATAGTTATTTACCGTAGAATAAGGCTTATTTAAAACGTCATTATTGATAATAGGTTTAATAGATGATGGGCTATACCAAATGAACAAGGGGATGTCATACGCTTCTTTTCGTGGTGTATTGACACCATGATGATAACGAACCTCTCTATTTTTATCGAGACGCTGTAAAGCGTGATCTGCAAAGTAGAGAACAGTGGCTGGTTTATCTTTCACTCTCTCGATGATGTCATTAATTAATTTATCTGTATATGCGATAGAGCTGTCATAGCAGTTATCATCATCTTCTTGTGTAAACTTTTTCAAATACTGACTTGGAAATCGATTACAGGCCGGCTCATGACTACCATATGTATGTAAGATGATTAATTTTTTCTGTGTAGATGGCTCATTGAGAGCTTTATCTAAATAAGGTAGTAGCTCCTCATCATAACCGATAAATTCATTCCACTTTTTATTTTGGGCCATATTAGCAATGACAGAAATAACACTGGTTTTTTGATTGCCTTCACCTTGGTTACTTAGCCAATATGTTTTAAATCCAGCATGATTTGCGAGGGAAACAATATTGTCAGCGTAATGATTTTTATCTTGTAATTGTTCTAACCCTATATTTGAGAGTGAAATTGGTACAGAAAGAATGGTTACTGGTGCTGGAGAATACACTTTATTGAATAGAATAAGATTACTCTTTTCTTTCATTAGATTAGTTGTCTGATCGGCACCCTCTTTTTCTACTTTTTGTACAATCAAGTGTTCACGTTTCATTCCCATTTTCAGTGCTAATGCAGAAGCCACATAAATAGAAGAAATAGTACCGATTGAAACACCGATTAACATAACTAAAGAGAAGCCTTGTAGCATTGAACCACCAAAGATATACAGCATTAATACAACTAATAATGTTGTTGCTGATGTCATGATGGTACGGCTTAATGTCTGTGTAAGAGAAACGTTCATAATTTCATATGATGTTCCTCGACGAATTTTACGGAAATTCTCACGAATACGGTCAGATACAACAATACTATCATTCAGTGAGTAACCGATAACAGACATCAATGACGCCACAATGGTTAAGTCAACTTCTATGTGGAATAGTGAGAGTACACCCAGTGTGATCACTACGTCATGCGCAAGCGCAATAACCGCGCCTAACGCCAAACGCCATTCAAAACGGAATCCAACATAGATAAGAATACAGATAAGTGCTGATAACAACGCCATTGCACCTGTTTGAGCCAATTCACTCCCCACGCTCGGCCCAACAAACTCAATACGTTTTACCACCGCATCGTTATCAACTTCAGCATTGATAACATCGATAACTTTCTTACCTAATTCTTGACCCGCCTGTCCTTCAACAGGAGGCATTCGCACCATAATATCGCGACTGCTACCAAAGTTTTGTAACAGAGGATCTTTAAAGCCCGCTGTATCTAGGCTATCACGCATTTTATCAAGGTCGGCTGGTTGACTGAGATTGATCTCAATTACTGTACCACCTGTAAAATCCAGTCCCCAGTTAAATCCTTTCACGGAAATGATAGCGATTGATGCTATCAAAAGCAGAAACGAAATACTAAAGGCGACGTTGTCCCAACGCATAAAGTCAATGACTCTACGACCATGGTTTAATTGTTCAACAGTATAATCCTGTGCCACAACGTGCTCCTTAAATAGACAGTTTCTTAACGCGTTTACCACCATACAGCAGGTTTACAATCGCACGAGTACCGACGATAGCGGTAAACATGGATGTTGCAACCCCGATTGCCGTTGTGATAGCAAAGCCTTTAATGGAGCCGGTACCGACTGCATAAAGGATCACAGCTGTAATTAATGTGGTTAAGTTCGCATCAATAATACTGGAGAAGGCACCTTTATAACCTTCATGGATGGCTTGTTGTACTGATCGACCATTACGTAATTCTTCTTTAATACGTTCGTTTATCAGTACGTTGGCATCGACAGCGACGGCAAGTGTTAAGACGATACCCGCAATACCCGGCATGGTCAGTGTTGCGCCCGGTAATAGTGACATTACCCCAACGATTAACACTAAGTTTGCCATTAATGCGGTACTCGCAATCACACCAAATTTACGATAATAAATTATCATAAAGGCAACAGACGCAATCAGACCCCATAAACAAGCTTCTAAACCTTGGGTAATATTTTGCAGACCCAAAGTTGGACCAATCGTCCTTTCTTCCACGATTTGAATAGGTGCAATCAACGCACCTGCACGTAATAACAGAGATAACTGGCGTGCTTCATTCGCATTTGAAATACCCGTAATACGGAAGCTATTTCCTAAACGACTCTGAATATTCGCAACGTTGATGACCTCTTCGCTTTTAACCAATATGGCACGGTCATTCTCATCGCGTTTACCGCTGTCTTTATACTCTACGAACAGTGTTGCCATCGGTTTACCGACGTTATCTTTCGTAAAGTTAGACATGATAGAACCACCCGCGCTATCAAGTGAAATATTCACTTGAGGTTGACCATATTCATCAGCCTGAGAGGTTGAATCTGTAATGTGGTCACCGGTTAAAATAACGCGTTTATAAAGAATTGTTGGTCTACCTTCACGGGTATATTTCACTTCTGAGTCGCCCGGAATACGACCTGTTTCTAAAGCAGAAGGATCAATGGTGGTATTGACTAAACGGAATTCTAATGTTGCTGTCGCACCTAAGATTTCTTTGGCACGAGCGGTATCTTGGATACCCGGTAATTCAACAACAATTCGGTCAGCGCCTTGACGTTGAACTAATGGCTCAGCAACACCTAACTGGTTAACACGATTACGTAAGATAGTGATGTTTTGCTGTACAGCATATGTACGCGCATCACGTAAACGTTCGTCAGTAAAAATAGCTCTTAATGAGTTATTTGCGCCATCTCTAAAAATGAGATCCTGATTACGACGAGTTAGGTAATCTGAAGCTTTAGAGCGATCATCCGCATTACGAAAACGGATTTCAACACCATAGTTATCAGTTTTACGGATAGATGAATACGGAATGCCTTCGTCACGTAATAATGTACGTAGACTTTCAACATTTTGTTCCTGAAGTTTACCTAACGCGGTTTCCATATCCACTTCCATCAAGAAGTGAACACCACCACGTAAGTCTAATCCCAGTTTCATCGGCTCACCGCCAATGGCTTCTAACCATTTTGGTGTTGCCGGTGCAAGGTTAAGTGCAACAATGAACTGGTCGCCTAAGGCAGGCAACAACACTTCACGAGCACGTAACTGAATATCAGGGTTACCGAAACGAGCCAAAATCGCACCATTTTCAAGTGCAATAGATTTCGCTTCAATTTTTTCTTTATCTAATAAAGATCGAACTTGATCCAGTGTTTGCTCATTGGCGGCGGTTCCCCGCACGCCAGTGATTTGAACAGCCGGATCCTCACCATATAGGTTAGGAAGTGCGTAAAGCAGACCGATGAGGATAGCGGCTATCAACATCAGGTACTTCCACAAAGGATAACGGTTTAGCACGGCAGTTCCCTTTTCCCTTTGGGGAAATGTTATTAAATAGCTTTCATTGTGCCTTTCGGTAATACAGCGGCAACAAAGTCACGTTTGATAGTTACTTCAGTTGTTTCATTCAGAGCAACAACGATATAGCCGTTATCTGAAACCTTAACAACACGACCAATTAAACCACCCGTCGTTAAAACTTCATCACCTTTACCAATAGAATCCATCAGTTTACGGTGTTCTTTAGTACGTTTTTGCTGTGGACGTAGGATCATAAAATAGAAAATCAGAATAAAGATCACTAACATCGGTAAAATAGACATAAAGCTAGCTTCAGGTGCTGCTTGTCCAGCAGAAGCAACAGCATCAGAAATGAAAAAACTCATTCACTTTTCCTCATTGTTGTCGATATCGACGATATTCAAGTTATAAGCCCAATATCATACACAGAATTGGGCTTTCTCGTATACATTATTCACACTTAGTCGCACTGCCATTTAGCGGTGGAACAGGTTTTCCAATACGTTCGTAGAATTCGTGTACAAACTCTTCAAAACGTGAATCTTCAATAGACTGACGAATTTCAGCCATCAAACGCTGATAATAACGCAAGTTGTGGATAGTGTTCAGCCTTGCACCTAAAATTTCGTTACAACGATCAAGATGATGTAAATAAGCACGGCTATAATTTTTACAGGTATAGCAGTCACAATGTTCATCAAGTGTTGATGTATCAGAGCGATGTTTCGCATTACGAATTTTAATGACACCATCGGTTACAAAAAGATGGCCATTACGTGCATTTCGTGTTGGCATCACACAGTCAAACATATCAATGCCACGACGAACACCTTCAACTAAATCTTCTGGTTTACCCACACCCATTAAATAACGCGGTTTATTCGCAGGAATTTGCGGGCAGACATGTTCTAAAATACGATGCATATCTTCTTTAGGCTCACCGACTGCAAGTCCGCCGACAGCGTAACCGTCAAAACCAATTTCGACTAGCCCTTTTACTGAGATATCACGTAAATCTTCGTAAACACCGCCTTGAATAATACCGAATAATGAATTTTTGTTATTGAGTTCATCAAAGCGTGCACGACTACGTTTAGCCCAACGTAATGACATCTCCATTGAGTTTTTCGCATAATCCCAATCTGAAGGATATGGCGTACACTCATCAAAAATCATCACAATGTCAGAGCCTAAATCGTATTGGATTTCCATTGATTTTTCTGGGCTTAAGAAAATCTTTTCACCATTAATAGGATTACGGAAATGAACCCCTTCCTCTTTAATTTTACGCATTGCGCCTAAACTAAAGACTTGAAAACCGCCAGAGTCCGTTAAAATCGGGCCTTGCCATTGCATAAAATCATGTAAATCACCGTGTAACTTCATGATTTCTTGACCTGGACGTAACCATAAATGGAAGGTGTTACCTAAAAGAATTTGTGCACCCGTTGCTTTCACTTCTTCAGGTGTCATTCCTTTTACTGTGCCGTAAGTCCCCACTGGCATAAAGGCAGGTGTTTCAACAACACCACGTTCAAAAATAAGGCGGCCGCGGCGAGCATTACCGTCGGTTTTATCTAATTCGTATTTCACTCATCCTCCAAGCATCAGAAAAACAGTCCAATGCGCAATAAAAAACAGCACATTCTAATCATTTGTTAGACGGCTGTATATGTTACTTCAACAAAAACCCATGCTTAGTCAAAGAGATCAAACAACAAAATTGAAATAACAATTCATAAAACGAAGAAAAACGTTAAAAAGAATAATAAATCTTTATTCTTGTCCTACTTTTTCATTGATAGCTAAAGGATTACGCGTAATAAACATCGCATCGCCATAGCTGAAGAAGCGATACTTTTGCTCAACCGCTTCTTTATAAGCATTCATGGTATTTTTATATCCAGCAAAAGCAGAAACCAGCATGATTAAAGTCGATTCTGGCAAATGGAAATTCGTAATCAATGCATCAATAATTTGATATTGATAACCTGGATAAATAAAGATTTGAGTATCATCAAAGAAAGGTGCAATTAACGCATCGTTTGTTGCCTTTGCCGCACTTTCTAACGAACGAACAGAAGTTGTTCCCACTGCAATCACGCGATTGCACGTGCTTTACATGCTAATACAGCATCAACCACATCTTGTGGCACTTCTGCGTATTCAGAATGCATTGTGTGTTCTTCGATATTATCAACACGCACAGGTTGGAACGTCCCCGCCCCCACATGCAGTGTGACAAATGCCATCTCAACGCCTTTTTCTTTTAAGGCTTGAAGTAAGGGTTCATCAAAGTGTAACCCTGCCGTAGGTGCTGCAACCGCACCAGGACGCTCATTATAGACCGTTTGATAAAGTTCTTTATCAGACTCTTCATCAGGACGATCAATATAAGGAGGTAAAGGCATATGCCCAATGCTATTCAGAATAGTAAGAACATCCCTTTCATCATCAAAGCGAATTTCAAAAAGTGTATCATGACGCGCAACCATCGTTGCTTGTACACTTTCATCTTCACCTAGTACCAGCGCAGCACCTTCTTTTGGTGATTTAGAGGCTCTAACATGAGCAAGAACGCGATGTTCATCAAGCATACGCTCAACTAACACTTCGATTTTACCACCTGACGCTTTACGACCATAAATACGCGCAGGGATCACGCGAGTATTATTAAAAACCAGCAGATCACCTGCATTTATTTTATCTAACACATCGGTAAAAATACCGTGTGATAAAGCCCCCGTCTCCCCTTCTAAAGAGAGCAAACGACATCCACTGCGTTGAGGTTGTGGATAGTGAGCAATCAAGGCTTCTGGTAATTCAAATGTAAAGTCTGATACACGCATAATTAAACGACTACTTTCATAAAAAACAGGCGGACTAGTCTAGTGCTGCCAGCTTATCAGTGCAAGAAAGAAGCCCTTTTTTATTCAAAAGGCGCTATGATGATGAGATGAATTATCTTGCTCACTTACATCTCGCCTTTAGAGCAAAAAGCTCTCTATTAGGCAATATGATGGCAGATTACGTTAAAGGCGCGCCTAGCTCTGATTACAGTCAAGCTGTTATTGAGGGCATTCGTATGCATAGACGCATTGATGTACTCACTGATACTCACCCATTAGTCAAACAGGCTCGTCTTTTATTTCCTGATGAATATCGCCGAGTTTCACCAATTACTTTAGATGTTTTTTGGGATCATTTCCTTTCTTTGAATTGGTCAACATTTGAACCGAATATACCGTTGGCTAAATTTGTCACCAATGTTCGAAATATTATCGAACCTGATTTATGGCAAACACCTGAGAAATTCCAAGAACTTAATGAGTATCTATGGCCACAATCTTGGTTAATTCGGTATGCTGACAAAGCATATATTGCCCAAACATTGAAAGGCATGGCAAGAAGAAGACCACGATTAAGTGCACTAGCGGGCTCTTATATCGTACTCGAAACACATTACGATGAATTAAGTAAGATCTTTTGGCAGTTTTATCCACAATTGCTAGAAAGAGCACAGCATCACCAACTTGATGACTGATACATTTTAACTACTTATTTTAGTTTTCATTTCTTTTGTCATATTGTAGGATTATATTTGATATATCAAAGAGATGCTCAGTCCATTTATGATATTATTCGTAACGGTTTGTTAACAAACATAGTATTCATTTCCAAAGTTGATTAGAATGAACGTCATACAAGGAGCCATAAATAATCCGACTTTATTGTATTAAGTTAATAGCTATAATCTATTAAATAGATTGTTCTGTTTGACTTTATCGATAGCGATTGATTATTTATGCTGTATGCATCATTTAAAAACAAGGTATACACCCTAAATTACTCTAAATAGTTCGAGGTGTAGCTAGGCGACAAGTGAATGAGTCACTAGGAGCATACAAAAGTATGTGACTAGTGCGAATAAACGCAGTCAACAACGCTACAACTTGAAATATGACGAGTATAAACTCTTTCAATTTACAGGAGTACATTATGGTTCTGGTTACTCGCAAAGCCCCTGATTTCACAGCTGCTGCCGTTTTAGGTAATGGTGAAATTGTTAATGATTTCAACCTGCATTCATTTATCAAAGGCAAACCTGCCGTTATTTTCTTCTGGCCAATGGATTTCACTTTCGTTTGCCCTTCAGAACTGATTGCATTCGATCACCGTTTTGAAGAGTTCCAAAAACGCGGTGTTGAAATTATCGGCGTTTCTATGGACTCAGAATTCGTACATAACGCATGGCGTAAAACGGCCATCGATGATGGCGGTATCGGTGAAGTAAGATACCCAATGGTTGCTGATATCAAACATGACATCATCAAAGCATACGGTATCGAACACCCAGAAGCGGGCGTTGCGCTACGTGGTTCATTCTTAATTGACAAAGAAGGCGTTGTTCGTCACCAAGTCGTTAACGATCTACCATTAGGTCGTAATATTGATGAAATGATCCGTATGGTTGACGCACTGCAATTCCACGAAGAGCACGGTGATGTTTGCCCTGCACAGTGGGAAAAAGGTCAAGAAGGTATGGGCGCATCTCCAGACGGCGTGGCTAAATACCTGAAAGCAAACTCTGGCAAACTGTAATATCTCAGTAAGCTAATATCTTTCTAAGAGCCTGTGAAAACAGGCTTTTTTATTCTTATTTTACCTATCTATTTCTTTATCACGTCCCCTCATTACCTTTATAAATTATACATTAGTTTATTATTTTCCAACTTAAAGAACGTTTTGTGATCATCACATCAAAAAAAAATTCTCCTCACTAATAACCCTCCTATACTTATTGTTATGCAATTGTTAATTAACATTAATAATTGTGTATATATATCTATTTTTATTCGCTTTTATTAAAGATAACTCCCTGTTATTAACGGAGATAATGATGATTACTATAAAAAAAACTCACCTGCTCTTACTTACCACACTCTTTTCACCCGCACTCTATGCGGCTTATGAGCCTGCTGTTGAAGCGCAACACGGCATGGTGGTTTCTTCTCAACATTTAGCCTCTCAGGTAGGAAATGATATTTTACAAAAAGGAGGTAATGCGATTGATGCCGCCGTTGCTGTTGGTTATGCGCAAGCTGTTGTAAATGCCTGCTGCGGTAATATTGGTGGCGGTGGTTTTATGACAATACACCTTGCTGATGGTACCAATACCTTTATTAATTTTAGAGAAACCGCACCTGCCTCTGCCTCTAAAAATATGTATTTAGATAAAGACGGTAATTTAATTAAAGATGCCAGCTTATACGGTTATCTCGCCTCAGGTGTACCCGGTACAGTAAAAGGGTTGAATTCAGCATTAGAGAAATACGGTACGTTATCTCGCCAAGATGTTATGGCACCTGCCATTAAACTTGCAAGAGAAGGCTATATTTTAACGCGAGCTGATACTGATGTGTTAGAAACAACAACAGAACGCTTCAAACAAGATCCTGAGTCGGCAAAAATCTTCTTAAAACCCGATGGAACACCTTGGCAACCTGGTGATCGCCTAATTCAAACTGATTTAGCCAATACATTGGAACTTATTGCCAACCAAGGTTCTGAAGCATTTTACCAAGGAGAGATCCCTAGAAAAGTTGAAGAAGCGTCGAAACAACATAATGGTCTATTAACTCAAGAAGATTTTGCAAACTTCACTATTACCGAAACGCCGCCCATTACCTGTACTTATCGAGGTTATGAGTTTATTTCTGCGCCACCTCCAAGTTCAGGTGGGGTCACTATCTGCCAAACACTGAATATTTTGGAAGGTTACGATCTTAAATCGATGGGTTTTAATTCAGCTGAATATGTTCATACTCTAACGGAAGCAATGCGTCATGCTTATATGGACAGAAACACGTTTCTTGGTGATCCTCAATTTATTAAAAATCCAACAGAAAAGTTATTAAGTAAAATTTACGCCACAGAAATACGCCAACAAATTAAACCGAATAAAGCCACACCATCAGAAAATGTACAACCGGGTATCGCTCCTCATGAAAGCCCAGAAACTACACACTACTCAGTTATAGATAAAGAAGGTAACGCAGTATCAACCACTTATACTATAAATGGTCGTTTTGGTGCCGTTGTTATTGCTCCCGGAACTGGTTTTTTTCTCAACAATGAGATGGATGATTTTACAACCAAAGTCGGCGAAAAAAATCTCTATGGTTTAGTGCAAGGTGAACGCAATAGCATTGCACCATTAAAACGCCCATTGTCATCAATGAGCCCAACGATTGTGACGAAAGAAGGCAAACCATTCCTTATTTTAGGATCACCAGGCGGTTCTCGTATTATCTCCATCACCTTACAAACTGCGCTGAATATCATTGAATTTGGTATGCCACCACAAGAAGCGGTGAATAGTCCCCGTATTCACCATCAATGGTTACCCGATGAGGTTTACTATGAGCAACGAGGATTATCAAAAGACACGTTAGAAAAGCTCTCTACAATGGGATATAAAATGGTAGAACAAACCCCATGGGGAGCGGCTGAACTTATTATGGTCGGACTCCCCGGAGAAAAAGGGGTGATCCCAGCTTCATCAGGTAATGATTCCGCAGTTTCTGGTACAGTGCGTGAAGGTTATCTTTATGGATCAAATGATGTTCGTCGCCCCGCAGGTAAAGCGGTGGGTTACTAACCATAAAATCACATAATAGAGCAGACAAAAGAAACCTTCTCTTAATTAGAAAAGGTTTCTTTTTTTATAAAAATGATCTAGT
>NZ_MIIZ01001154.1:0-596 GCF_001743005.1 Shigella sp. FC1967
AACATTATATCAATGAGCGCTGATGATGTTAAGAGCAACAAAAGTACGCATCTACCCTACACCAGAACAGGCTGAATATCTCAACGCTCAGTTCGGTGCAGTTCGTTTTGCGTACAACAAAGCTCTGCACATCAAGAAAGACGCTTACCAGCGGCACGGCGTAAATTTAAACCCGCGTAAAGATCTTAAACCGCTGCTTGCCGTGGCGAAAAAATCCCGCAGATATGGGTGGCTTAAAGAATATGATTCAATTGCATTGCAGCAGGCGGTGATTAACCTTGACGTGGCTTTCTCCAACTTTTTTTAATCCGAAACTAAAAGCCCGTTTTCCCACGTTTTAAAAGTAAGCATGGCAGACAATCTAGCTATCATTGTGTCGGGATCAAAGTCATTGATGGCGCGATAAAAATCCCGAAAATCGCACCGATTGAAGCGCGTTTTACATCGTGAAATTACGGGGGCGCTGAAAAGTATCACACTGAGCCGCAGCGCAACCGGAAAATACTATGCGTCACTACTCTGTGATGACGGGGTAGAAGCACCGGCAAAGCCAACATTGATATCAAATATCACGGGGCTTGATGTGGGGCTGAGTC
>NZ_MIIZ01001155.1:0-592 GCF_001743005.1 Shigella sp. FC1967
AAGTTTAGTGGTCTATCGCCCCCCTATTGATACTAAGGCGATTGATGCAGTTAAAGGTAAAAAACCCAATGGTTTCCCTGAAAAAGCGCTGAACTTTCTGACGCCTCATCAAAAATGGGGTATTCACTCAACATATAGCGATAACTTACTGATGTTAACACTGGGTCGTGGTGGCCCTGTGGTTTGGCTGAGTGAAGATGATGCCAAAGAGATGGGAATTAGTGATAACGATTGGGTTGAAGCATACAACAGCAATGGTGCGCTAACGGCAAGAGCGATTGTCAGTCAACGTATTCCTGATGGCATGATTTACATGTATCACGCACAAGAGCGTCAAATAAACCTGCCAGGCTCTGAAATGACTGGAATGCGTGGGGGTATTCACAACTCTGTGACACGCGTTTGCCCTAAACCAACCCATATGATTGGTGGATATGCTCAGTTGGCTTATAGCTTTAACTATTACGGCACTGTGGGTTCTAACCGTGATGAGTTCGTTGTGGTGCGTAAAATGAAACAGATTGATTGGCTTGATGGTGAAGGTGATGCTTATCAACAGACCCTGAATGGACAGGAGAAGGCATAATGAAAA
>NZ_MIIZ01001156.1:0-586 GCF_001743005.1 Shigella sp. FC1967
AACGACATTAACCCAAATGCACCACTTGATTGACTCGGACTTAGCCCGGTCTCCGAAAGGATAAACAGGCAAATTGTGGTAGTAAAACGTACCGGAAAAACGAAATTCCGGCTCTACCTCCGAATCACGCTGCGGTATCGAAAGATTACAGTGCGTACCTGATAAGAGCACCAATCAACGGACTAGGGATTTCTTGGATTGCGAAGTGTCGAAAGAAGCCCAACCTAACCAAACTTAGCCAGATTAACGAGCTAAGAGACCATGACCCAATAACTGATCATGGAGAAAAGCAAAGACAAGATGAAGATGTCGCTTCGCTCCGTTTTTGATTAGTACCACATTGGGGGCATTAGGCGTTTTTTTACCTAGATTTTATCGGTGAACAATAACACCTAAACTCTCAACAAGCTGAAGCGCCTGCTCTCCATCCAACTTCACTCCATCTAAATTAATTCGCCTTGCATCAAGCTCGCCAAGCGCCCACCGTAATCACAACCAGTAAAATCAGCCAAAGACCAATCAAACGATGAAAACTCCCCACAAGAAAGATCGGAGCCACGAAACACGGCGCCAGTTATCACAGTGC
>NZ_MIIZ01001157.1:0-585 GCF_001743005.1 Shigella sp. FC1967
TCCAGTTTTACCAGATGGACGCCTTTTTCTGCGGCTTTATATTCCAGCTTTGTGATAAAACCATGCCAGCCTGCATCACCGATAGCGCGAGCCAGACAGTGGTTTTTCATCATATTCGCCGATTTCAGTGTCTCGACAATTACCGCTTGGTTTTCGTCAACAATTGCACGAGAGAGTTTGTGTTGAAAATCAGCACGGGCATTGGCTACCCGTTCGTGTACACCTGCAAGCTGTATTCGGGCTTTACGGCGATTAGCACTCCCTTTTGGCTTGCGAGATAAGGCTTTTTTGTTTTTCGACGTAGGTGACGGCTGGCATTGATAAGGTGGCGCGGATTAGCAATCTTATTGCCGTCTGATTTGATGGCGTAATGACTCAGCCCCACATCAAGCCCCGTGATATTTGATATCAATGTTGGCTTTGCCGGTGCTTCTACCCCGTCATCACAGAGTAGTGACGCATAGTATTTTTCCGGTTGCGCTGCGGCTCAGTGTGATACTTTTTCAGCGCCCCCCGTAATTTTCACGATGTAAACGCGCTTCAATCGGTGCGATTTTCGGGGATTTTTTATCGCGCCATCAATGA
>NZ_MIIZ01001158.1:0-579 GCF_001743005.1 Shigella sp. FC1967
AAATTTACACGGGTTTAACCATGTCAAAGGCACTTCGGTAAATTGGTTTAAGGTTAATGGTTATTATGGCAAAGGCGGTGGCGGAACCTGTTGCATTGTTGTGCCGGCAAAATGGACGCCCAATCAATGGGTCAATGTGGAATGGGAAGTCGATCCTGATGCTTATTCAGGTAAAGCACCGCCTTTGGGTACTGATGAATTTCGTCAATATATGAAACAGCATGAAGCCAATTATCGTCGCTATAGCAAAATGGTAGAAATTCCTGAGTATGACGACCCTTGTGATGTCAAAGTGCACTTTCTTCCCTGCCAAGAAGTCAAAATTACCCTGTCTTGTAAATCATGGGGACACCCTGACTACCCTGTCAATGAACCTGATGATATGGAAGAGCCTGCGGTATGCTCGAAAAAATAACTCGTAAAAAAGTGATTGTTGCTGGCGTTATTCTTGCCATTATCGCAGTAAGCTCACTGCTGTTCCCCAAGAAAAAACCCAAAGATGACTACCTTGCCGGAAATTTACACGGGTTTAACCATGTCAAAGGCACTTCGGTAAATTGGTTTAAGGTTAATGGTTAT
>NZ_MIIZ01001159.1:0-576 GCF_001743005.1 Shigella sp. FC1967
CGTTTTGAGGGTGTGGAACCCGCCCTCTGAAAGGGTCAGACGACCGCTACGTTTAACAGATTCCACGGTTTCTTCGGTCTGGCCGAGCAAGTACATGCTGGCCGAGTTCTCCGCGATGGCGCGGCCCACTGCGTTCTCATAGAGGTCGTTGATGGACTGCGTTGCAATGACAACGGAGCCACCGTACTTACGGAATTTGCGGTAGGCATGTTCCATGAAGACCGAGACCTCACCCTCTTTGAGCAGGTCCCAGGCCTCATCCACGATGACGACTTTCTTGCGGTTACGTTCACCCAGGAATACTTCTTGCTGGATCTGGTAAATAAGCTGGAGCAGTACAACCTGACGCAAGTGCTTACGCCCTTGCAGTTCATCGAGCTCCAGTACAGTGAACTGGTTCTGGAAGCTGACGTTGTTCTTGCGAGAGAAGTATTTCCCGTAGCTACCTTTCGACGTAAAGGCGTAGAGCTGCTGACCAATATCCTTGAGGCGCTGGTCGTTTTCTTCTTCCAGACAGCGCTCAGCGATGTCGTCAACCTTCATCTCTTTACCTTTCTCTTCCCACAGGCGAGAAAG
>NZ_MIIZ01001160.1:0-573 GCF_001743005.1 Shigella sp. FC1967
AGATATGGGTGGCTTAAAGAATATGATTCTATTGCATTGCAGCAGGCGGTGATTAACCTTGACGTGGCTTTCTCCAACTTTTTTAATCCGAAACTAAAAGCCCGTTTTCCCACGTTTAAAAGTAAGCATGGCAGACAATCTAGCTATCATTGTGTCGGGATCAAAGTCATTGATGGCGCGATAAAAATCCCGAAAATCGCACCGATTGAAGCGCGTTTACATCGTGAAATGACGGGGGCGCTGAAAAGTATCACACTGGGGAGTGCTAATCGCCGTAAAGCCCGAATACAGCTTGCAGGTGTACACGAACGGGTAGCCAATGCCCGTGCTGATTTCAACACAAACTCTCTCGTGCAATTGTTGACGAAAACCAAGCGGTAATTGTAGAGACACTGAAATCGGCGAATATGATGAAAAACCACTGTCTGGCTCGCGCTATCGGTGATGCAGGCTGGCATGGTTTTATCACAAAGCTGGAATATAAAGCCGCAGAAAAAGGCGTCCATCTGGTAAAACTGGATCAATGGTTTGCCAGTTCGAAAACCTGTCATTGCTGCGGTCATAAAATGTCAG
>NZ_MIIZ01001161.1:0-571 GCF_001743005.1 Shigella sp. FC1967
GTTTTCGTCAACAATTGCACGAGAGAGTTTGTGTTGAAAATCAGCACGGGCATTGGCTACCCGTTCGTGTACACCTGCAAGCTGTATTCGGGCTTTACGACGATTAGCACTCCCTTTTTGCTTGCGAGATAAGGCTTTTTGTTTTCGACGTAGGTTACGGCTGGCATTGATAAGGTGGCGCGGATTAGCAATCTTATTGCCGTCTGATTTGATGGCGTAATGACTCAGCCCCACATCAAGTCCCGTGATATTTGATATCAATGTTGGCTTTGCCGGTGCTTCTACCCCGTCATCACAGAGTAGTGACGCATAGTATTTTCGGTTGCGCTGCGACTCAGTGTGATACTTTTCAGCGCCCCCGTAATTTCACGATGTAAACGCGCTTCAATCGGTGCGATTTTCGGGATTTTTATCGCGCCATCAATGACTTTGATCCCGACACAATGATAGCTAGATTGTCTGCCATGCTTACTTTTAAACGTGGGAAAACGGGCTTTTAGTTTCGGATTAAAAAAGTTGGAGAAAGCCACGTCAAGGTTAATCACCGCCTGCTGCAATGCAATAGAATCAT
>NZ_MIIZ01001162.1:0-569 GCF_001743005.1 Shigella sp. FC1967
TCAACAACACCTTCAGCCACACCGGTTGAAGTTAATGCGGCTTGCACTGGAATAGAAATGCGCTTACTTGATTGAATACTAGAGTTAATTTCTTTCAGTACATCTGCAGAAATGACTTGCTGGCCAATTGTTTTGGCTGCCTGAACCGCATTATTCAACGGCATTTGTGCGACATGTTGCTCTAATTCACCTAATGAAGCTTTGAGTGTTTTTTTCAGATTCACGCAATGCATTCAGTTCGGTTGCCATCTTATCGACTGCGGCTTTAGTTTCAGTGCTTAAACTACCGACTTTTTTGCGCTTCTTTTAAGGCTTCTTCGGCTTTAGCATTAAATTTGCCGTTGGCTTCTTCAATTTTTTGCCGATAGACTTTTTTAATAATTCATTTGTATCAGACATAATGTCTCCAATTAGTTAGCTGTGGCAAAGGCATTTACCGCCTTTTCCAATTCAGAAAGAGTGTCAGGATTAATTTCAGAGGTAGCGCTTGGCGTACCGTGAGGATTGGAAGTAGCGCTCGGCATACTTCGTGTTAAAGCACTAATAAGTTTTCTACGCTCAGAGCGAGA
>NZ_MIIZ01001163.1:0-569 GCF_001743005.1 Shigella sp. FC1967
GGAGAACTGAAACATCTCAGTACCCCGAGGAAAAGAAATCAACCGAGATTCCCCTAGTAGCGGCGAGCGAACGGGGAACAGCCCAGAGTCTTAATCAATAGCAGCATCAGGAGAACGGTCTGGAAAGTCCGGCAGTAAAGGGTGATAGCCCCGTATCCGAAGATGCTGTTATTGTGAACTCGACGAGTAGGGCGGGACACGTGTTATCCTGTCTGAATATGGGGGACCATCCTCCAAGGCTAAATACTCCTGATTGACCGATAGTGAACCAGTACCGTGAGGGGAAAGGCGAAAAAGAACCCCGGCGAGGGGAGTGAAAAAGAACCTGAAACCGTGTACGTACAAGCAGTAGGAGCCTCTTTATGGGGTGACTGCGTACCTTTTGTATAATGGGTCAGCGACTTATATTCTGTAGCAAGGTTAACCGTATAGGGGAGCCGTAGGGAAACCGAGTCTTAACTGGGCGAATGAGTTGCAGGGTATAGACCCGAAACCCGGTGATCTATCCATGGGCAGGTTGAAGGTTGGGTAACACTAACTGGAGGACCGAACCGACTAATGTTGAAAAA
>NZ_MIIZ01001164.1:0-13849 GCF_001743005.1 Shigella sp. FC1967
GTTATTAATGTAGGACGTTTTACACTAGAATCTAATGCAATGTTTAAAAATTTTAAAGAAATAAATATACAGACTGGCCGTATTCTTCCTCTTCTTACGATGTTTGATATTAAAGAAAAATATGAAATAAACACTAAAAACGCATTCAAGAATTAAATCAACTATTTTTTTCAAATAATAAGGGTGCAAAATTTACTGTATATAAGACAAATTTAGATGTTGAATTATCTGAGGGTGATTTTATTAATAAAGGCAATATGCGATTTGAGCATTCCGATATCGATTTTAAAGTAAAAAAATGTCTTTCAAAAAGAGGATGCTAATCTCGTTAATATTTTTTCATTAGTAAATTTGAATATTGATGATCGTGTTGATTTAAATGGGAAAATTCATTCTGTTGGTAATGATGTTGACGATAAAATTAGGATAAACCGAGGAAGTATTATTAATATTCACACTGCAAATCAAGATAAAGTGATAAGTAAAATCCATTGAGTTTATTAAGAAAAAACAGATTTTATTGGCGTAAAATAATTGTTTGTGTGTGATAAAATATAGCGCATCATAATTGATGGCGTGCGTATCGTGTAATCCTGATCATTGCCGAGAACATCTAAACCTGAATTTTACGCCCAGCCAGTGTTGAACGCTGTGCTTGTCCATCAGAACCATAAAGGGTTGGACTGTGGTTCTTCTGCAAAAAACGGATCGCATCACTATTGCGAGAGATATGTTGATCGAGCAGTAACCCGTTATGTTGATTCAGATATCTTAACTCCGCCGTGATGTCTACTATCTGTGTCCATAAATCAGATAGGAACGGTAACCCTGTATAAGGTTTTTCTACACCGGCTTGTAGGCTTAGCGTATGACGTTGTTGGTCTGTATGACCTAAAGCCGATAAGACAAAATTCTTCTGTTCAGTGACTTCGTGTAGGGCATTGATATCAATATTGCCTGCACATAATAACTGTTGTTCAGCACGTAAAATACCCGCAATGGTATTAAGCTGTGATAATTGAAGATCTAAAGTCTGGCGAAGTTCTTCCATCATAATCATTAAAATATTATTGAGTTATGCTTTCAGCAGCTTCACGGAAAAGAGCATCCGCAATTTTACCGCTGTCCATGGTTAATGTTCCGTTGGCAATTGCTTCTTTTAAGCGAGCAACTTTCTCAACGTTAATGTCTTTGTTTCCTGGTTGAACAAGTTTTTTCTGCGCTTCACTCAGTTTTACAGAAGTGTCACCCGTTGCCGTTTTTTGTTCAGTCGTTCCCGATTTACGAGAGCCCTGAGTGATTTCACTCGGGTTACGTTGTGTAATTGCGGTAATCGGAAGTAGTGGATTCGCGCGTTCAATACTCATAGGAAAATCCTTTGTTAGGCATCAATTAATAGTCAGATGAAGCCATTGTAAAACAACCTATGTGTTTTCGCCTATCATCTTGGTTCTTTATATCGGCTGTGAAATCAAAAACTTTAATTTTAGTCGTCATACTTTAAGCTGTAGTGTTATTGGCTACAAACTTAAATTATTTAGAGCAAAAATATAACGCAAGAAAGTTTACCTTGGTTTGCCATAACTGAAACGGGTAACAAGCAATTCAATCTAGGCTTATTCTGCTTATCAGTTTTTTATCTATCAAAGAGGAATGCGAACTGAGCCATTTTCAAGCGCTTCACCGGTGACAATTTGACCTGATTTTACTCTGACTCGAATGGTTTCATTGGCAACAGCATTGTTTATTGCTTTACCTTCATAACGGATCTGAAAGTGAGGACCTTGTGCAAATACGGTGACTGTTTGTCCTGCTAAAATAGCCCAAGGGCGACGAATCATTGTCGAGGTTAAAGGCTTTCCTGCAGATATTTGTCGCATTGCGATTGCATTATTAATTAATGCGGGATCACGTAACACATCGTAAGGTAATTTTTCTAAGTCGCCCGTTGTCATGCTAACGGCAGATGTTTCAATAATATCATCACGGTTAATGTCTTTTTTTGCGATTAAGTATTTACCATTCACGCTAACATCAATTTGAATAAAACGACGCTGTTTATCACACTGAATTGGGATTGAAAGACGCCCCCAATTACGAGAGCCTGCATGACGTTGGATCGCTTGCGTTTGGCAGACTGGCCATTTTTCTTCAGGCGTTAAAACTGTCACCGTCACTTTATCGCCTTGTTGATGTAGTGCGACAAAGAAATCTTGTAGTTCTTCAGGGAGTGATTTCGCGATACTCACATTCACCATAAAGAAAAAAGAAAATAGACCGATAAGAGTTCTAACTAACATAATTTGTATCACCTTACAGAGTTGATGCTAATTGTGCGTTTGTCATTATTTAGCAATAACAGTGTACATCGACTTTACACACCTTAAACGCATAAATAGCAATCCAATTTACGCCTATTCCTCCAATCATCTTTTTTTTGAGCGTTTATTCTGTCAACTGAAATTGTTTTATCAGCTGAGGTAAGTGGCTTAGCCACCAAGGATAGAAGATGCTCGATAAATTAGAAAATACGTTTCATTTTCAACAAGAAGCGCTCTCAATACGCAATAAACGCCAAGAAATTCTCGCTGCGAATATCGCTAACGCAGATACCCCAGGTTTTCAGGCTCGTGATATTGATTTTGCTGCTGAATTGAAGAAAACCATTGAAAACGGACGTGCTGGTAGTCATGGCATGCAATTGACGATGACATCAGAACGCCATATCCCGATCAAACCCGGTTATCGCTTAGAAGCGGACTTACTGTATCGCGTGCCTCACCAAACGGCGATGGATGGTAATACCGTGGATATGGATATGGAACGTAGTAATTTTGCTGACAATAGCCTTAAGTATCAGGCTGATGTGACATTTATTAACTCGCAAGTTAAAAGCATGATGGCTGTATTGCAACAGTAAGGTAAAGAACATGTCTTTATTTAGTATTTTCGATATTTCAAGTTCAGCACTTTCAGCGCAATCACAGCGTTTAAACGTGAGTGCCAGCAATATGGCAAACGCTGACAGTGTTGCGGGTCCAGATGGTGACCCTTATCGTGCAAAACAGGTTGTTTTTCAGGTAAACGCACCTGCTGGTCAAGAAGTCGGTGGTGTTCGTGTCACTGAAGTGGTGGATGATCCAGCACCTTTTCGTATGGAATATCAGCCGGGGCATCCTTTCGCTGATGAAAAAGGGTATGTACGTATGCCGAATGTTGATGTCGTGGGTGAAATGATTAATACCATCTCTGCATCAAGAAGCTACCAAGCTAACGTCGAAGTGATGAACACGGCAAAATCACTGATGCAAAAAACACTGATGATAGGTCAATAGGGAGAATAAATTGTGGGTATTTCCTCCTCAATGAATGAACCTTATGATAATACCATTATCGGGGATGCTCCTTCTTCATACCATACGAAAAAAAGTGGTAGTGAGGATATTAAAGGGAATTTCCTGACACTTCTCATCACCCAGATGAAAAATCAAGACCCAACAAATCCAATGCAAAACAATGAGTTAACTTCCCAGTTGGCACAAATTTCAACGGTTGAAGGCATTGAAACGCTGAATAAAACAGTGAATAACATTGTTGGGCAGATTGATCAAAGTCAGGCGTTGCGCGCTTCTTCTCTCGTTGGCCGTGGCGTTATGGTCTCTGGGAATAAAATTGTTGTCTTTCAGCCAACCGACGGTAAAGGTGAGGCTGAAAAATCCAGTGATGGGGATGACACAATTCAAACACCTGATACTCAAAATGAAAAAACGCGCCAGCAAATGGGAATGTATAAAGCAGAAGATACTGACCCAACCGCGCCTAGCGATGAACACCTATTTTCAACACCTTTTGGTTTTGAATTACTCAGTCCAACCGATTCTCTTACGATAAACATCACTAATGCCAGTGGTGCTACCGTTCGTACAATCAAAATGGACAAAAAGATGCTACCGGATGTTTATAACTTCTCTTGGGATTGTACTGATGAAGATGACAATCCTGTTCCACCAGGCAGTTATAAATTTACCGTTAACGCCACGCTTAATGATGCTCAGGTCCCTGTTAAGACACTGAATTATGCGCTGGTGAATAGTGTGTCCATGGTGGATGGTGGTGCCCGCCTTGATGTTGGCTTAGGTAATACCGTTTCATTGGATGAAATTCGTCAGGTTCTTTAACTAACACATATTCAACTTGGAGGGCGCATGTCCTTTTCACAAGCAGTAAGTGGTTTAAACGCAGCAGCCGCTAACTTAGATACTATCGGTAACAATATTTCCAACTCCGCAACCTACGGCTTTAAAGGTGCAACAGTTTCTTTTGCAGACGTTTTTGCAGGTTCAGGTGCAGGTCTGGGTGTGAAAGTTGCAGGCATTAGCCAAAACTTTAAAGATGGCAGTATCACAACCACTAACCGCCCAACTGATGTGGCGATTTCTGGCGGTGGTTTTTTCCGTATTGAAGACCAAAACGGTGGCGTTTTCTATTCACGTAATGGTGAATTTGGAAAAGATAAAAATGGTTTCCTAACGAACATGCAAGGTATGCGTGTAACAGGTTATCCAGTACAAAATGTTGATGGTAAAAACGTGGTTCAAAAAGGCGCAACGCCAGCACCTATCGTTATTCCTACCGACATGATGAACGCTAGCGCAACAGATAAAATGGATATGACGGTTAACTTGAACTCTGCTGAAGAGCCAATTGACCAAACGACCCATGCGTTTGATCCTAAAGATAACGACTCTTATAACTTCAGCACCAACGTTACCACTTATGATAGCTTAGGTAATGAACATAACTTGAACTTATTCTTTGTGAAAACCAAAGATAATGAATGGGAAGTTCATGCCCAAGACACAACTACGGGTGATGCTGCTCAAAATTTAGGTAAGCTCGTTTATAAAGATAATGGTGTATTAGACGAGACTGCAACCAGTATTAATAATTTCACCACCCTCGCTTATAAAGGTTCACAGCCAATGAATATGGCGATGAACTTTACAGGCAGTACTCAACAAAAAGTCTCTGAATCAAGCGTGTCTAAATTAGCGCAAAACGGTTACCAAGCGGGTGAATTCACCAACTTCCGTATTGAGCAAGATGGTTCAATCATGGCGACTTACTCAAACCAACAAAGCCAAGTTGTTGGTCAAATCGCCCTCGCTAGCTTTGCAAATCCAGGCGGCTTAAGCTCACAAGGCGACAACATGTGGTCTGAAACTAATGGTTCAGGTTCACCAATCGTGGGTGTCGCAGGCTCTGGTGTATTCGGCAAATTAACCAATAACGCATTAGAAGCGTCTAACGTGGATATGAGCCAAGAGTTAGTCAATATGATCGTTGCTCAACGTAACTATCAATCAAACGCACAAACCATTAAGACTCAGGATCAGATCCTGCAGACTCTGGTTAGCTTGCGCTAATAACGCCGGAAATAATCTGTTATGGATCATGTGATTTATACCGCGATGGGCGGCGCCAGACACTCGATGGAAAATCAAGCTGTCGTGGCGAACAACTTAGCAAACGCATCAACGCCAGGATTCAAAGCGCAGCTTAGTGCAATGCGAGCCGTACCTGTCAATGGCGATACCTTGCCGACTCGTACATTAACGGTCGCTTCAACGCCAGGTAGCGATCAGCGTCAAGGAACGATGAACTATACCGGCAGATCAATGGACGTTGCATTAAGTGATAACGGCTATTTAGCGGTTCAACTTGAAGATGGTACTGAAGCCTATACCCGAAATGGGAATATCCAACGTAACGCTGACGGCATGTTGATGGTACAAGGACGTTTGTTAATGGGCGATAACGGTGCAATTGAAGTACCTGCTCAAGCCAATGTCAGTATTGCCAATAACGGTATTGTGACGGCGCATGTACCTACTGATCCTCCAAAAATGTTGGGTCAAATTGGTCGCTTGAAAATGGTAAAACCAGAGCAAAACGATTTAGTCCGTGGCGATGATGGTTTATTTCATTTATCACCGAAAGGAACTGCGCGTGCGGGTGAGGAATTACCCGCAGATGATAGCGTGAAGGTATTAGCTGGTGTGTTAGAAGGCAGTAATGTCAATCCAGCAGAAGCCATGGTCGATATGATAGCAAACGCAAGACGTTTCGAAATGCAAATGAAGGTTATTCATAGCGCTGATGATAACGCGCAACGAGCTAACCAATTGCTATCAATGAGTTAAATAGTGTAAGGGGAAAACCATGATCCGTTCTTTATGGATTGCTAAAACTGGGTTGGATGCACAACAGACAAACATGGATGTGATTTCCAACAACCTCGCAAACGTCAGCACCAATGGTTTTAAACGCCAGCGTGCGGTTTTCGAAGATTTACTGTATCAAACTATTCGTCAACCGGGTGCGATGACATCAGAACAGACGAATGCGCCGTCAGGTTTACAAATTGGTACAGGTGTTCGTCCTGTTGCTACTGAGCGTTTACATAGTCAAGGTAACTTGGCTCAAACAAACGGTACGCGTGATGTAGCAATTAAAGGACAAGGTTTTTTCCATGTTCAGTTACCTGATGGTACCGATGCTTATACTCGTGATGGTTCTTTTCAAATGGATCAAAATGGGCAATTAGTGACAACGAGTGGTTTTCAAGTCGTTCCAGCAATTATTCTGCCTGAAACGGCTAAAAAGGTCATGATTGGTCGTGATGGTACTGTCAGTGTTGAGATTGAAGGTGATCCTGCACCACAACAAGTGGGTCAATTGACACTAACAACCTTTATTAATGACAGCGGATTAGAAAGTGTCGGTGAAAACTTGTATTTAGAAACCGCAAGTTCTGGCGCACCGACTGAAAATGCCCCGGGTATTAACGGCGCAGGCTTGTTGTATCAGGGATATGTTGAAACCTCTAACGTTAACGTGCCACTTGACTAGTTTTAGTTAATAAACTCCAAGTCAACAATATCAAAAATACCGTGTTTATTGATTTTGTACCCATACATCATCGCCACAATTAGGATGTGTCGGTGGACATTCTGAAGAAGCGATAGCTGTTGTTGAGAGTAAAACAAGAGAAATAGAAAGTGTCATAAGTAGCTTTTTAAAATAATTCATTATCTTTCTCCTTTATAGTTGGTTTGTCATTGCCATCTTAAAAAAGGAGAAAAATGCAATCAATATTATTAATTATCAACTGGCTATCAATTTTTATTGATGTCGGTAATTAATTTATAAGCGTACTGTTTAAGCGCAATGCAATTAAAAGCGCAAAAGTCATTAATAAGGCAATAAATAGTCCGACACCAAGCCAACCGAAACTCACCCAAAATAATCCACCCACGGTGCCTGCAAGGCTAGATCCCGCATAGTAAGTAAAAAGATAAAGTGAAGAGGCTTGGGCTTTTCCTCGTTTAGCTCGACGGCCTACCCAACTGCTTGCGACTGCATGTGCAGCAAAGAACCCCGTCGTTAAAATAAGCATCCCAATAAAAATAAAAGGTAGTGATTCAATCAAAGTAATCAATATGCCAATTAACATCATTGAGATCCCAGCAATGAAGACTTTACCTAACCCGTATTTAGTGGTTAATAAACCTGCTTTAGATGCACTATAAGTACCACTTAAATAGACGATAGAAATCAGACCCACAGTCGTTTGACTTAATGAATAGGGAGCATCTAATAAACGGTAGCCTATATAGTTAAATAAAGTGACAAAACCGCCCATTAATAAACCACCTTCAATAAATAACAAAGGCAACCCCTTATCTCTAAAATGCAATTTAGTGGTAATCAGAAGATTACGAGGTTTTAATGCGGTCGGTCTAAAGTGCTGTGAAGCAGGTAATATTTTCCAGAAAGTAATCGCAGCAAAAAGGGCAAAAATACCCAGAATAACAACAGATAAACGCCAAGAGTAATAATCACTTAATACCCCTGTAATAACACGTCCGCTCATTCCTCCAATCGAGTTCCCACTAATATATAAACCCATTGATAATGCGAGATAAGCAGGGTGAATTTCTTCACTTAAATAGGTCATTGCCACTGCTGCAACGCCACTTAGTGAAAGTCCAACTAAAGCTCGTGTAATTAAAATACCTGTCCAACTATTCATGGTCGCACTTAATAATGTAAAAAATGCAGCGCAAAATAGTGCGATAACCATGACATTTTTACGACCAAAGGCATCTGAAAGTGGACCTGTAATTAATAATCCACATGCCATTAAAGCGGTTGAAAGTGAAAGCGCTAAACTACTGGTTGCAGGGCTGACAGAAAATTCGTTAGATAATACTGGCAATATGGGTTGCACAAAATAGAGTAAGGCAAATGTCGCTAAACCAACCATAAAAAATGACACTGTCACTTTTATATACAGTGCATCATCACGTTGAATATAGTGTTTAGGGTTAGATTGGTGTTGAGCAGGCTTTTCTATACTAGATGTATTGTCTGAAATATCAGTGCCTAAGCTCATATTTTTACTGTCTATTTCATGAGTAGTCCATTTTGATTAACTTCCATTACTTAAATTTGATTTATGTCAATGTTAGAAATATTTGATTTTTTTGTCTAATATATTAATCATTAGAAATAAGACTTTTAAAATATCAATAATAATATGAGAGAAATATGAATATTGAACTTAGGCATTTACGCTACTTTATTGCCGTTGCAGAGGAGCTTCACTTTGGTAAAGCGGCTGAAAGATTAAATATTTCTCAGCCACCTTTAAGTCAACAAATACAATCACTTGAAAGAGAAATAGGCGCTCGGCTTTTAGAGCGAACTAACCGAACTGTTTCATTAACACCCGCAGGACAAATGTTTTTAAAAGAGTCGTATCAAATTATGGCGCAGGTCAACGCAGCCGCAACGCGTGCAGCTAGAATGGAAAAAGGCGAGTTAGGTGAAATTTCAATTGGTTTTACTTCAACAACACCTTTTATGCATTTAGTGACTTTAAGTTTGCGACAGTTTAGAGAAAATTACCCAGAAGTGGGTATTCATATGCATCAAATGAATACAAAACAACAGATATCGCCGTTACTGACGGGGAGAATTGATCTGGGGATCATGCGAAACACGACATTACCGGAAAATTTGCACCACCAGCTGTTGTTTCGAGAGCCTTTTATTTTGGCGGTTTATGAGGGACACCCTCTGCTTGCTTACAAAGAAACAGGCGTTAATATTCAAGATATTGGGCAATATCCTTTTGTTTTTTTTGAAAGAGATGTTGGTACCGCACTTTATGATGAAATTATTCAACTGCTTAGTTTGTCTGGAATTACGCCAACAATCGCGCAAGAAGCGGGTGAGGCAATGACAATCTTAGGGTTAGTTGCAGCTGGGCTTGGAATTTCTATTGTGACAAAATCATTTACGCGAATGAAAGTTGATGGGGTGCATTATCTGCACTTTGCAAATTCTCAGGCGTTCTCTGAAGTATGGTTAGTTTCACATAATAAACGGGCTATTCCAGCCGCGGCGAATCGATTAACGCAATTGCTGCTAAAAAATATCTTAGATCACCAAAAATCTTGATTTATCTGTGTTTTTGATCACGCTTTTTATGTAAGTATTGTACAATTATCACAATTTGACGACATAATCGGTAATGAATTATTTGGAGCCTCGAATTAATTATGGCTCTTTAATTAAGGATACACTCAATGGGGAACCAACCTAGCCACATCGATCACGTAAAACAATTTAATCTTGGTACAGTCTTTCGATTGATTGATGAACATGGCCCCATTTCTCGTATTTCATTATCAAAAAAGGCAGAGCTTGCGCCGGCAAGTATTACTAAGATCACGCGAGAATTAGTTGAAGCGCACCTTATCCATGAAACAGAGTTCCCAGATGTAGGATTTCGTGGCAGACCTGCTGTTGGATTAAAATTAGAAAGCCAAGGCTGGCAATTTCTCTGTATTCGGGTCAATAAAGGTAGTTTGCTTTTTAGTTTAAGAGAATTAGACAGCAAACTGGTTACTGAAGATACGTTCGATTTTCCCAAAGAATACAGTGATGAGTTTCTTAATCACTTTTTAGCTGCAATTGATAAATTCTTCGAGCGTTATCAATCTCATGTTGAAAGATTGACGGCAATTAGTATTACAATAAATGCTATTGTTGATCCCATTAGTGGCGTTATTTATAGCTCACCTTATTATGATATTAAAGATATTCCACTTGCCGATAAACTCCATGAAAAAACAGGGGTTTCTGTATTTTTACAACATAGTGTAACCGCATGGACAATGGCCGAGTCTTTATATGGTGCGGCAAAAAATACGTCAGATGTTCTGCAAATTGTTATTGATGATATTGTGGGTGCTGGCGTGATAAATAACGGAAAAACGTTACATTCTAACAGTCATAGCGCCATTGAAATCGGACACACAAAAGTTATCGATTCTCAAAATAACTGTTATTGCGGGGCAAAAGGGTGTTTAGAAACAGAAATTGCGATTCCTCAATTAATTAAGAAAGCTCAATTATTAGCTAAAGAAGATCCCACTTCGTTGCTAAACAAATATCCAATTACCGTTGAAACATTGTGTGATGCGATATTGGTTGGCGATAAGCCAGCGCTTGAAATTGTTAATTTAGTCGCTCAGCGATTAGGTTTTATTTTGGCAGTCATGATTAATATCTTTAATCCGCAAAAAATATTAATTGGTTCACCGCTTTGTCGGGCAAAATCCATTTTTTTCCCTTTGCTTTTGAAACAAGTTCAACACCATGTCATGCCACGTTATGCTCAGTCTTTAATTATTGAAGAAACTGAATTAAGAAACAAAGGAACACTGCCTGCGGCTTCGCTCGTAAAAGAAGCCCTCTACAATGGCTCTTTATTAATTGAGTTGATGCAAGGCTAGAGAAAGACTTAGTCTTATCTAAAATATTTTTAATTTGAATATGCATGATCATCAAAGATTGATACGCACTAAATTAAGTAAAAAAACCGTAACAAAAGTGTTTTTCAAGCGTAAATGCGTCAATTGATCATTAACGAATTCTCTATTTTTGACCAATTAACTAAAAAATTGAGCTATCTCAAGCCACCAGAAACAGTGTTACCCTAAACTCTAATCTCTGTCATTTTTTATGAACCTGATTTATCTGTCATAACGGAAGTAAATTATATGTTAACACGCTTTTTTGTTACGGGGACAGATACCAACGTGGGTAAAACTGTTGTAACCCGAGCACTTCTTCAGTCATTAAATCGTGGCGGGTCAACGGCAGTGGGTTATAAGCCTATTGCAACAGAATTGCATGAAACGGTTGATGGTGAACGTAATCGTGATGCTATGATTATTCATAATTCATCGCCTGTTGAAGTTCGCTACGACGAAATTAATCCTATTTTGCTTGATAATTGTTATGTTAGCGAAAATGAAATTGATTTTAATAAAATTTCAAATGAGCTCAATAATTTAAGTAAAAAAGCAGAGTGTGTTGTTATCGAGGGGAATGGTGGTTGGCGTTATCTGCTCGATGATAATACCTTTTATTCTGATTGGGTGGTAAAAGAACAAATCCCAGTTGTTTTGGTTGTTGGTATTCAACCAGGCTGTGTTAATCACTCAATATTAACGGCGCAATCTATTATTAACGATGGTGTAAAATTAGTAGGTTGGGTTGCGAACAGAATAAACCCAGGATTACCTTATTACGCGAAAATTGTGGAAAGGCTGTCTCAGCATATTCCTGCACCGCTGATTGGCGAAATCCCGTATTTATTACGTCCTGAAGAACGTGATCTCTCTTGTTACCTCGATTTAAGTCAGTTAGAAATCCCTGTACCTGCTTAAGAGAGAATATAAAGAAGTTAAGTAACGAAGTGGATTGCTATCTGTTTTTAAACGATACCAAACTTGTTACTTTTAAACGCCTGATGAGTAAATTCATTGGGTGTTTTTATTTTTTCAGTTTTAGCCTCAAGTATAACTAATGATAAAAATAGCACAAAAAATTAGGGCTAAATAAGATAGATAGAATGCAATAAATAACATATTTTTAAACTAGAAGAGCCGTGATTGATAAATAATGGAAAAGAAAAGGGCGCTAATATTGCGCCCTTTTTTGATGACATGATTTTATCAACTATATATTAATGACGAGTATAGATGATTTTCTTGCTATCATTTTCACAAGTTCCGACAACTTTGCCTTCTGTTTGTGCAACTTGGTCATTTTCAACAACAGTTAAAGTAAAATTAGCGGCTGGCACACCATTATTAACAATTTTTTGTTGAATAGATTCAACGACTTCATCACAACCCGCGTTTGCGGCTAAAGGTGCAAACGCAACTAGTGTGGCCATTATTGCAAATACATATTTTTTCATATCATTCTCTCCTTGCTTTTATGGAGTAAAACATCACTGTTTTACACTATTTTCTTACGGGTTAATAGGGCGACCTGTATTACTGTCTAAACAACGACGAGTTTCTGGCTCCCAATATGCATAGATATTTGTGCTTTTTAGGCAAGCATCTCGCTCATCGATGGCTTTATCTATTTTATTAAATTCAATTTTTTCCCGCTGATTGATTTGGGTACGAAGTTCGCGTTTTTGATCCCAGTCTTCTTTCATTTGTCGAGCTTGTTCTTTATCTAAGACATTGTCATAGCCATTGCCATTAATGGTTACATTCGTTGAAGTGGCAACAGAAGAAAAAGAAGACACGGATAAACCAAGAAATAAGGAGAATACCATGGTTCTCATGACTTGTTTCTTAGTGAGCGTATTTATCATGGTTGCTATCCTTTAAAGTTATGTCGCTATTGCTATCAATGGCTATTATATCTTAACAATTATAGCTGATACCTTAATAAAAAATGTGTTTTCAGTGCGTTTAGTTTTGACGATGAACACTTAACCCTGCAAATGACTGACTTACAGGCATCATTTCTAAGGTGTTGATATTGACATGAGCAGGTAATGTTGCTGTCCAATATACCGCCTCTGCCACATCTTCAGGTGTTAACGCATTTGCATTAGCATAAGTTTGCTCAACTTTATCACTATCACCTTTAAAACGAACCAATGAAAATTCTGTACCACCAACAAGACCCGGTTCAATGTCGGTCACGCGGACTTTTTTACCTTGGAGATCGGCCCGTAACCCTAAACTAAATTGCTTAACAAACGCTTTAGTTGCACCATAAACGTTACCGCCCATATAAGGCCAAGAAGCTGCTGTTGAGCTGATATTAATAATATGGCCTTTATTTCGTTCAACCATAAAAGGAAGGATAGCGCGGGTGATATGAACCAGACCTTTATTATTTGTCTCGATCATCGTATCCCAGTCATCAAGGTCGGCTTTATCGGCGGTGTTTAAACCTAGCGCTAAGCCTGCATTATTGACTAATACATCAATTTCACGCCATTTCTCAGGTAATTGTGTGTAAATTTCACTGACTGCTTTTTTATCTGTCACATCTAACTGAAGTGGATAAAATTGCTCACCTAGCTCTTTATGTAAATTATTAAGTTTATCTAAACGACGAGCAGTGCCAATAACTTTGTGTCCATGACTGATAAAATGACGAGCGATGGCTTCACCAAAGCCAGCGGAAGCACCCGTGATAAAAATAATCATTTAATTCCCCTCGATAGTTATAATAATTAAAAGTAAAAGGCCATCACTAGAAAGAGTCAAGTTTAAAACTCGGCTTTGTGATAAATCAGGCTAAAAATAAGCTTCTTTGCTTATATGAAAGATTTTTATCTTTAATCGTAACCTGTATTTGGTTTTTTAACTGAGCGAAAAAGATGGTGGCTATACATTGGTTGCTTATTAAAATAAGATGGTAAATCTTGGCATCACGGTAAATGAATAAACTA